>NZ_JADEXD010000345.1 GCF_015207285.1 Tychonema sp. LEGE 07203
GTTAATTGCTGATAAGACGACAGCAACATATTAGTTTCTTAAGCTAGAATCCACTGAATCTCTAGGTTTGGTAACTTAGTAGACTGAGTTCAACCTTATTTTTTACTAATACCTAAAAAATAAGGTAAGTTCAACCTTGTCAGAAGAAGAGTTGTGGTTATACTTGTAATAAGTTCGATATTTTCTTGTGTTTATTTTTACAGATAGGCACACAAAAAGGAACCTCCCGGCTTTTCAGGATTTGATGGTGGTACATCAAATCTGCCAAGAGATCCAACAAAAAAATATTTTAAGTAATCGATTTATCGTAGCTGAGACAATCGGTCGCGGTCAACCTGAAATATTAAAGTTTGGTCTACGGGAGTTCCTCTAACCTATCAAATTGAGGAATTTTCGATGGTTAAGCGTTTGCTTAATTATAACCCAAGACAGTCTAATAGCGCTAATATCGGCGGGAAAACAGCCCGCTTCCTGATTGGCTTACCCCCTTCTCACTTAGATCCGATCTCCGACGAAGAAATCGATGAATTTCTAAATCGGCAGTTTAAGGAATTCACAATCCCGGAAATTCTCTGGAATTCCTCTTTACTTTTTTGGGGGCTGTGGGGCGAAGGGCAGCGAGAGCGCCTTCTCGATAAGGTCTATAAAACTTTAAGAATCCGCAAAGCTTTAGTTCGTGGCGTTTTCCGCCACAACATCACGATCGCGCGGGAAAAGGGGGTGCTGCGATGATAACCTCCCAGCACTGGAAAGAACTGGAAGAAAGCGCGATCGCGCCAGCCCTAGCCGAATTAAACTGTCGCTCGCTTGATGGGAATTTCTACGGCGATCGCGACATTGCTATTAGCTTCCTCGCCCAGAATCTGGGCGAGGAAATCCGGACAAACACAGGGAAATTAAAAAGTTATTGGGATAAGAAATTTAGCCCTATTGCAAACGGTGGGGGGTTGTTGTTCTCTCACACTAAGGGAGATTTTCAACTTAAGCCAGATTGCCCTCGTGAAGACCCAAAGAAGTTTGGGAAGAAAATCAAATACGAAACCCCTAGCAAAGGGCAGGTACGCGCGTATCTGCCCTTTGTGGACGCTGAGATAGCTAAAGGGATACTCGACCGACATGGCGCTCCTTTACCGGAAAATTACGAGCCTAAGCGCTTCTGGACGCTGGTAGAGCAAAATAAAGATCTGCCGCGAATCCTGACCGAAGGCTCGAAAAAATCCTTAAGCGGACTC
>NZ_JADEXD010000187.1 GCF_015207285.1 Tychonema sp. LEGE 07203
TGCTTAATCTATCTATCATCAAAAATTTGTTGCGCTGCCGGCGATCGCCAACCAATGCTCCTAAAAAAACGAGTTTTTGATTGTGAGTCTTACAATCTTTTGCTCGATCGGGAAAACGCAGCGATTATTCGATCTCTCAATCCCATTATCGGTTAGCAAGGATACCCCGTCCTGAATTCGTCCCTGTAGACTGGAAGCAACCGACTCCCGAAAAAGAAGCAGGAAATAAAATAAGTTTCAAATGTGTCCTTGATGTCAGTCTTGTCCGCTTTGTATAAATCTTACAGCATATTCCATGTAGATGTAGAGAGCGAGAAACCGGGTTTCACAGAAGATAATCAGTAATGATGCGAGAACTGTCAAGAAACCCGGTTTCTGGGGTGTCTTCATAAACCTGGAATACGCTGTATGTGGCAGATTAATCCTATGAATCGAAAATGCTGCTGACTCTTTTAGATCCAGAAAAACAGACCCCCCTGCAACAGTGGAGTTTCGAGACCGAGTCCATTGTGCGGATCGGCCGCTCTCCTGACAATCACGTTGTGATCCCCAATGCTCTAGTGTCGCGGGAACACCTGGAATTGCAAAGAGTTAAAAGCGACAGTGACCGTCAGTGGTACTTAGTCAATTCCGGGACAAATGGCACTTTTGTTAACGGTATTCTCGTGCCTCAAGGTTGGATATCCGACGGTGCGCTGATCCAGTTGGCGCGGGGCGGCCCAACTCTGCATTTCCAAGCTGTCACTATTGAACTCGGCGGCAAAATTGAGGCGATCCCTACCGTCAATTCGACCGCGCCGAGGTGCACCCACGCGGGAAACCCGCCGGGGAATTTATTCTGCATCCACTGCGGCGAACCGATTAAAGTCGATCGCACAATTCGTCACTACCAAGTGCTGCGAACTTTGGGCCAAGGCGGTATGGGGACAACGACTTTAGCTTGGGATCGAGCAAAAGCCAAAGCTCAAAAACCCGGAAGTTCTCCGGCTGCTTCTTTGGTAGTCCTCAAGGAAATGAATGCTGACATGGCTCAAATAGGCAAAGCTCAAGAACTTTTTGAACGTGAAGCTAAAACTCTCAAGGCCCTCCACCATCCGGGAATCCCTCAGTTTTTTGACTTTTTTGTAGAAGGGGGGAAAAAATACTTGGTGATGGAAATGCTCCACGGCGAGGATTTAGAAAAACGCATCTACAACCGCGGGCCTGTTGCTCCCCAACAGGCGATCGAGTGGATGATCCAAACCTGCGAAATTTTGGACTACATTCACTCTCAAAAACCCCCGATCGTCCACCGGGATATTAAACCTGCTAATTTGCTGGTGCGGCACCGGGACAATCGGATTACTGTGCTGGATTTTGGCGCTGTTAAAGAAATCGGCACTCCTCCGGGCACTCGCATCGGCGTTGAAGGCTACACCGCACCAGAACAAGACCGGGGACAACCTCTCCCTCAGTCGGATTTATATGCTATTGGGCCTACTTTGATTTTTTTGCTGACGGCCGAAAGCCCTCAAAAGTTTTATGGGAAAATAGCTCGAGGTTACGGGTTTAAGCTGGAAAATATTCCGACGATCGCCCCGAAGTTGCGGGAGACCATTGTCCGAACCACAGCAGCTAAGCCTGGCGATCGTTTTCAAACCGCTCAACAATTAGCTCGAGCTTTAGCAGCTTGCCTTTAACAGAAGTCATTAGTCATTAGTCATCAGTCCTTAGTGCGATGTCGTGAGCGATCGAGCGATCGAGCGATCGAACGTCCAACGCCCAACGCCCAACGCGATCTCGAAGAAGTTAGAAGCGGCAAATTTATTCATAAATTTACCCGATCGCCTTTGAATTTTTCTGAGACACCCAACTCCTCTATCTCCTCTGTGATTATTCCTCGTCCCAAGCTTCTACAGCTATCAACTCGCTCACAGGATCTTGCATAGAAAAATCAAACTCTAGGAGTTGCTGCTTCCAGTAAGGCCATTCGTCCCCATAAAGCAGAGCTATTTTCCAAATGCTGTCTGTTGGCTTGATAATGTCAGACGTGACGAGAGAATGCACCTGACGCTGGAACTTAACCATCGGCTGAATCACCTTCTGGCTCATAATACCTCTTGAATTGTTTAAATCTTGTGTAATTACCACTTCCCAGCGCACACTTTTTATCGCAGTTTCGCCAAGAACAGTCTAGCCAAGATACGTGTAGATTTTAGTCGGGAAGCTACATATTCAACTTGTATCTCAACACTGTTCGTTTTGACAAGGCCCTATAAGCAAGACTGAATAGTCAAGACCGACTTCAAAGAATTAATCATCTGTGAAATGTCGCACTGTATGCTGTCGATCGGCAGTGGGAAGTTTGCCGCCTCGATCGTTTCCATATATCATAGCAGATTCTAGGGCCGAGGAAGGTCGCTTGTTGACAAGGCCCGGGAAAACGAGACACTGCAATTACTCTTTCGCTGCTACAGACTAATTTTCGCTTTCGAGCGATGATTCAAGCAACTGTTTCAGCTTCCGGCTCGTCTTTCGGCGAGAGCGGGGCCTGAGCTGCACAAACTAATTATAACTCTCATGACAGCAAAGGTTTAAACTAAACAACAAAGCCATCCTCAAAAAAACTGGGTGCGAGCCCAGTTTTTTGGTCAAAAATTGTTGGATACTGTTAATCGGAATCCGCGCGAGTGTCGAACATTCCAGACCCTCCGGCGCTGGCGTGCAAGCAAGTTCCCAACCCATCGTCCGTCCTGATTCAGTAAATTTAAAATCTAAAATCTAAAATCTAAAATTGCATGACTTGGACAAGGCGACACATTCTCACTCTGGCTGATTTTACCTCCGACGAATACGACACGGTGCTGCAAACAGCAGCCAGTTTTCAGGAAGTGCTCGGCCGCCGCACGAAGAAAGTGCCGGCCCTGCAGGGTCAAGTGGTCGCGAATTTGTTTTTTGAACCCTCTACCCGGACTCGCAACAGTTTTGAATTGGCGGCGAAGCGGCTGTCAGCGGATACGCTGAATTTTACCCCCGGCAGTTCTTCTCTGACCAAGGGAGAGACTATTCTGGATACGGCTAAGACTTATCTGGCAATGGGAACGGATTTGATGGTCATCCGCCACGAACAAGCTGGAGTCCCCAGTACCATTGCTTCGGAAATGGATCGTTTGGGTTCGAGAGTCAGCGTTTTGAATGCTGGAGACGGCCAGCACGAACACCCGTCTCAAGGTTTGCTAGATTTATTTACTATCTGTTCTCTGTTAGATACCGAACGTCCTCGGCTGAAACTTTTAGCCGGCAAAAAAATTGCTGTGGTGGGGGATATCTTGCATTCGCGGGTGGCGAGGTCGAATATTTGGAGTCTCACGGCTTCTGGGGCAGAGGTTCATTTGGCCGGGCCGCCGACTTTGTTGCCGCTGTTGTTTGCTGAGTGCGGCGATGGTAGGGAAGGTAGGTTATTTTTGCACTGGCAGCTTGAACCTGCTTTGGTCGATGCTGATTTTGTGATGACTTTGCGGCTGCAAAAGGAACGGATGAGCCAGCATTTGCTACCGAGTTTACGAGAGTATCATTCTTTGTATGGAGTTACGCGCGATCGGCTGAAACTCTGCAAGCCGGATGTGAAGGTTTTGCACCCCGGCCCGGTTAACCGCGGCGTGGAAATTAGTTCGGAATTGATGGACGATCCCCAGTTTAGCCTGATTTCTCAGCAAGTTACCAGCGGCGTGGCGGTGCGGATGGCTTTACTGTATCTGATCGGCGGCGGTAAAGTTTAGTTTCAGATCTTCAATTATTCAATTATTCTGACGATCGCCTCTTTACAATAATCGTTACCCGATCCGATCGAGTAACGATTAAAACTCTTTCTAGAAATGTAAAGTTATCTAGTTAAGAGTTAGGAGATCCAGGATGTAGACACCCAGCCACCACCTTTGAGTTGGGCCCAGCCGTTTCTGTAACGACCGGTCAATTTTACGTGGTCTCCACGATATAACTTGCCGATGACATGAGCACAGCCATTGGGGCGGTGGCGGATATTCAGTCGGCTGCCATTCGTGACAACTTTGGCATAGCTGTGATGGCCGCGATGGCCGCCGCCGCAGCGCTTGTAGTGGCAACTTGCCTGGGCTTCGCCAGTGGTGCCGAGAACAGATAAGGCTACTGCCACACCTGCAACGCCTACCCACGCAGAATTAGGAATTTTCAATTCCAGTTGGAGTTCGGACTCTGGAGATTCATAAGCAACAAAAGAATGATTCAATGCTAGTGCTTCCATAGTTTCCTCATGATTGTTGTTAACATTTGTTGGTGCAGGCTCAAGTCAAAACCTCGATTCACAGCCCTAACCCTTAATTTACGTGTCAGACAAGGCACAAAATGGCGTTACAGTCTTGGTTTTTGCCTAGTATTCGCCAATTTGCGTGAATCCAGCACAAGTATATCATGTCATTTAAGGAGCTTTTTGGAACAAAAAATAAATAAACTTTACATTTTCTGCTAAAAATTTTGACTGTGCCGATCGCCAGGAGCGCAGAATTATACTTAAGTGTGTCATGAAAAAGGGATAGCAATAATCGTTTGGGGTTGGAGATTGCTTACCGCGAGTCGGGCACGAGACTGCTGATTTTTGTC
Organism: Tychonema sp. LEGE 07203; assembly: GCF_015207285.1. Taxonomy (GTDB): domain Bacteria; phylum Cyanobacteriota; class Cyanobacteriia; order Cyanobacteriales; family Microcoleaceae; genus Microcoleus. The sequence goes on from NZ_JADEXD010000187.1 coordinate 4,615, forward strand.
TGCTGACGGATTGATTTGCTACACCTGCAACCGACAGTTATTCGATCGCGCAACTCTCCTGCTCGCCTTGAAGCACCGTCTTAATTTGCTTTGGGCGAGATAGTTTTACCCGATCGCAGGTGTTGGAGCGATTGCGGGCGATCGACATTTTGGTGAAGGTTTGCCCGAACTTTGTCCCAGACAAAGATGCAAACTGACATACTATATATTATAAAAAGCGATACAAAACAAGTTTGGGGTTTGTTTCCGCGAACCCTGGGTATAAGGTGCGGCTCGATGAAATTGTCGATTGAATGCGAGGGCTTTTTAAGGGTTCGGCACCTGCAGAATACTTAGAAAGTATCTAAATAGCCGCCCTACAGAATTTGCATTGTGCGATCGACTTGTGGCATAACTAAGTCTACCGAAAAAAGTAGAAAATTTGTAGCCGTGCGTCTTTGCGATGCCCTTGGGCGATCGCGACCAAATTTCAACCAGAAAACCCGATTCAATTATCCCATGAAAATTGCACCAACTCGCATCGCGAATTTTCCACATCAGCGACGCTGTTTAAGTGCGGTAACTGCTGCGATCGCCAGTAGCTTCATCAGCCAGCTTGTTTTGCCTTTTATCGAAAATAAACCAGCCTTTGCCGAAACATCAGCCTATTGCCAATTATCCAAAGAACAGGTAAATCAAAAAGAAGACTTGCGCCGCGCCGCCCTGTCAGGAAAAACCGAATCCCAGCAAGCATATTTTGCCGTTTTGAACCAACACGCGCGAGAAATATCACAATGCCGCCAAAAAACTTGGCCCCAAACCCAAGCAGTTTGGCTGCGTTTGTATCCCTGCGATGTCAGGCCCGGAGAAATCGATCGAGTATTAGACAAAGTTGTCAATAAAGGTTACAACCAAGTCTATGTCGAAGTGTTTTACGACGGTCAAGTGCTGCTCCCAGTAGCAGACAATCCAACTGCTTGGCCTTCGGTTTTGAGAAATCGCGGCTACGAGAAATATGATTTGCTAGAAAAGGCGATCGCCAAAGGCAAACAGCGAGGTTTAAAAGTATACGCATGGTTGTTTACCATGAACTTCGGCTATACCTATTCTCAGCGTTCCGACAGACAGCAAACCCTCGCCCTCAACGGTAAAAATCAGACAAGTTCAACAGTAATTCAAGACGCAGCCATTAACGAAGATTTCGGAGAAGTTCCGGGCAATCAAGCCTTTATCGATCCCTACAGTCCGCAAGCAAGACAAGACTATAATTTGTTAGTAAATCAAATAGTCAAGCGCAGGCCGCAAGGAATGTTATTCGACTACATTCGCTATTTGCGGGGTGTCGGGCCAGCATCAGTTGCTACCAAAGTTCAAGACTTGTGGATTTACGGCCCAGCATCGCAGCAAATACTTTTGCAGCGGGCTAACAATCAGCAAGGGCGAGATTTAATTCAGCGATATTTGACCAAAGGATTTATCAATACTAATGACGTTCAAGCAGTAGTAAAACAGTATCCGAATGAGCAACAACCTCTTTGGCAGGGGCGAGTCCCGCAACCTATAGCAGCAGCAACTCCCCCTTCTAGAAGACAGAATGCCGCATCAACAGTAGCTTCAAAAACTCCCGCAGCAAAATCGCCAAACGCTGCAACTCCAGCACCAAAACCGACACCAACACGGCCACTTCCCGACACGGGCATTCTGCAAAAAGACCTCTGGCAACTGAGCGTTGCTCACGCAGTCCAAGGAGTTTTAGAGTTTTTTGGAATGGCAATTGTGCCAGCTCAAAGGATGGGAATTCCTGTAGGAGCGGTATTTTTTCCTGATGCAAATAAAAAGATAAATCAAGGGGGATACGATTCGAGATTGCAGCCTTGGGACAGCTTTCCGGCTGCTGTGGAATTCCACGCGATGTCTTACGGAAATTGTGGGGATGTAAGCTGTATCGTGCCGCAGGTGCAGCGGACAGTGAGTTTAGCACCTCCGGGAGCAAAAATTATTCCTGCCATTGCCGGAGATTGGGGAAAATCTGTGAAAAATCGGCCGTCGTTGGAGATTCAAATGCGGGCAATTCGATCGGCAACGCCGCAAATTAATGCGGTGAGTCATTTTTCTTTTGGGTGGCAAGAACCGGAGGATGAAAGGGCGCGGCAAACTTGTCGGTTTTAGCGTAATTATTTGTAGGGACTGCGCGAATTGCGTCTCTACAAAACGGGATTTTGGCTGGTGAGTAACTGTTGGACAAATTCTTGATGTGCGTCACTGTTCAATCCGGCTTGAAGAGTTGCGATCCTCTTCGTTGGCGTAGCCCCCGTAGGGGCGGGCTTTCCTTCGGATCGCTTCGCTAACGCTAACGCACTTGGCATATCCCCCTCTACAAGTGCTGAAACACTCAGCCACAACCCCGGAAAAACCCGGCTGCGGATAATTCCTTCAGCATCGGGAAGCAGAGATATATATTCTTCTTCCTGCAAGGAAAACCAATCAATCCGGCGATTCAGTTCCTTCAATCAATTCTGCTTTTTTGAGTGCGGGCATGGCTGTATGCGGCTGAGATTTCCCGGAGCAATCATGGCTTTTCTCCTGTGATGATGCGTTGCTATCTTGGATTTTATCTAATTTTATGTAAAGTTGTAAGCTATCCTTATATTGTTAATAGCAAATAGTACAGTTAATGAATACCAAATTTACTAAACAATTAGCGATTAAAAGTATTATATTTATCGGAGCGATCGCCCTTTTTTCCCTGTTCCCTAAAAAAACACAAACTGCTAGCTCAAATTCATTAGCCCAAATCCCACCTTTTGACAATTTTCCGCCAAAGTTCCTGAAACCGCGAAAACCCCAAATACAGCCTTCTCCCGCCACAACTCCGACTCCCAACCCCCCCGAACAACCTTTAATCTTCGCACCGCCGGCGCAATTTATCCGACAAATTGTTTATAAAGCAAGTATCAGCAACTCCAAGGTTATCGCCTTGACATTTGACGACGGCCCATCACCAGAAACTTTGAAAATATTAGAAGTTTTGCAGAAACACAACGCTGTGGCTACATTCTTTTGTTTGGGTAGAAATCTGCGAGAATATCCAGAAATTGCTAAAAAAGTTGTGCAAGCCGGAAATGCGATCGGCAACCATACATGGCATCACTACTATCACGATGTTACCGAAAAAACAGCATCGAATGAAATCGATTATACAGGCATTCACATTCATCGATCGACTGGTGCCAAAAGTTTGTTGTTTCGCCCTCCCGGCGGTCGTTTAAATAACGGTTTTGCTGATTACGCCAAAAAGAAAAACTATGTAGTAGTCATGTGGTCGATCGACCCTAAAGACTACCAACAACTGCCTGCAGATACGATCGCACATACTGTAATTTCTCAAGCCACATCAGGGGCGATCGTCCTGATGCACGACGGCGGGGGCCCCCGCCAGCAAACAGTCGAGGCCGTGTCGGCAATTATTCCCAAACTCAAACAGCAGGGATACAGTTTTGTCACCGTGCCGCAACTCCTACAACTGCAAGCAGAAGAAAAACAGCAAAATGGCGATCTCAAACCCAAATAAACAAAAACCTCAACAAAATCAACTCTACCCATCTGCGTTCACCTGCGTTTATCTGCCTCAATCTGCGGTTGCAATTACACTCATGCTAAAATTATTACCAATAATTCAAACTCGATAAATTCTAATGCAAAAACTTCAAGCAAGAGATATTAACCTCCGCTATCTAATCGACAACTTCGGATTGCAGCGAGTTCGCAAAGCTGATTTTTTCCCAGAATGGCAAGAAAATTTGCCCGAAGTAACTGATTTCGAGAAACAATTGCTCGATCGCGTTCAAGACATATACTTCAACTTGGTGGACTCCCCGCCTGTATTGGAAAATGCAGTCAAACTGACGATAGTCAGCCCCATTTTGTTTATTGCCGGTCTGTTTGAGTCTCCTTTTCAAGTCAAAGCCGAAAAATCGAGATTCATTCAAGAGGAAGACGAAGGCAGAATCATCGAAGGCAGAATAGATATCCTAATCATGAAAGCAAACTTGTGGGTGACAGTAATTGAATCCAAACAACTTTCGTTTTCAACTGACGAAGCACTTGCCCAACTCCTGACATATATGCTGGCAGATCCCAATCCCCAAACTCCTACTTTTGGGATGATTTCTACAGGTGCTAACTTCTCTTTTGTGAAGTTAGTCAGAGGGGAAACTCCGCAGTATGCCCGATCGGCTGAATTTGTAATTTCCAATCCCGGCAATGAATTGTACCGCGTTTTGCAGATTTTAAAACGCCTGAGTCAACTGCCAGACTAGCAATAAAAGCAATTTTCAGCTTTGTTTCAAAACAGACAATATCTAATATTATGTCCGCCGATAACGACTGCGACCGAACCTTTTTTATGACCGGATATGATATAATATCTTAAATTTATAACTTCTGCGAGTATGGTAAATTACTGGATAGTCGGCGCTGTAGCAATAGCTTCTGTGTTTTGGGCAGAAATTGTCCGAGACTTTTATCACGTCGCGTCTCATTATGTGCCGCCTTTGCAAAAGCTGCACAATTGGCATCACCGCGTTTTTCGCCCGAATTTGACTGCTGTCAGCGAGACAATTTACAGGCAAGCGCACTGGCGTCACGACGTGCCCGAAGCTGGGGCGATGATGGTTTTGGGCTTGTTGCTGTGGCTTTTAGCTTATTTTGTGCTGCCGGCATATCACTGGGGCGCAGCAGCCGGTTGTATTTATACTTTAGGCTTTTTGTTGAGCGCGATCGCCCGCGCGTGTGGCATTAAAGGTGCAGACGAATTAACCGACATCACCCACCAACCGGGAGAATTCCAGACTGCCCCCGGCAACTGGTTTGTTAATAAACCTTATCATTGGCGGCATCACTTCGACAATCAAAATGCTTACTATTGCGGTACTTTCACCTTAATAGATAAACTTATGGGCACAGCACTTTCTCTTAAAGGCAAAACTGTAGCCGTCACCGGCGCATCGGGAACTTTAGGGCGTTTGCTTCTCAAACACCTGCACAAAGCTGGTGCAAAAGTTATCGCCCTCTCTTCTGGAAACGAGCAAATTACTTTGAATTTAGACGGCGAAAGTTTCCCTGTCAAAACCGTAACTTGGCACGCTGGCGCAGAGGCAGATTTAGCTCAATTGTTAGAAAAAATCGATATTCTCGTCATCAATCACGGGATTAACGTACAGGGAGAAAGAACCGGAGAGGCGATCGCAAATTCATACGAAATTAACACTTTTTCAGCTTGGCGGCTGATGGAACTCTTTTTCTTAACAGTGCGAACCAATGAAAACATCGCTTGCAAAGAAGTCTGGATCAATACTTCCGAAGCAGAAGTCATTCCCGCTGTCAGCCCGCTGTACGAACTCAGCAAACGCGCCTTGGGAGATTTAGTCACTTTGCGGAGGCTGGATGCACCCTGCATCGTTCGCAAGCTGATTTTAGGGCCGTTTAAAAGCAATCTAAACCCGATCGGCATTATGTCTCCCGACTGGGTAGCACAGCAAATTGTCAAACAAGCTAAAGCCGATGTCCGCAATATCATTGTCACCATCAATCCTTTAACTTTGATCGTTTTCCCTGTTAAAGAATTTTTTGTTTCTCTGTATTTCCAAATCTTCAGTCGCAAGGCGGTTGCAGAGATTAAAGCATCATCGGAAAAATCCAGCGTTGAAGCCAAGATTAATTGAGAAACTAGAAATCCTGAATACCGGGCGGTTGGAAACCGCGGCGACACAGACACTCACGCGCCTCCGCGGGTTAAAGAGAGGCAGTTAAAATTACGTTATTTTCTTCAGTCCGCGGAGGCGGACATCGTTTGTATAGCTGCGGTTTCAACCGCCGACTCTCTTTCTGAGAAAGGCTATATCTAATTACTAACCTCGGCCATTTCAATGACGCGGCCGTCATAATCCTTGACTAAAAAATTCAGCGGTTTTTCCCGACGAATTTTGTAACTAATGCCGCGAGTTTGTACTCTCATCAATAGCTGATCCAAACAATCGCGATCGAAACAAACGTGACGCTGGCGATTTTTTTCTCCTACACCAGCCCCGCTAATAATGTGCAGTTGGGTATTTTTCATCAACTGATACCACAAACCTTCGGGACTCCCCATCGTTTGAGAGCTCGTTCCCCTGCCCACATTCGGCGACAAATACAGGGGATCGATACCCGTTGTCCCCAAGGTTTGCTCGTAATTGTAGTAGTAATGCAGCGGCACTTCTGCGACGGGCAGGTTGAGCATACCTTCATAAAACTCCCTGGCTTGTCCGAGATCCGATACCATCACCGTGTGTACTTTGGGAGCACTGGTGAGAAACATCCACATCGCCCCCGCATAGGCGGCCAGCAGCATCACCATAATCCCTTGAGTCGAAAACAAGCTGTCGAGGGGCAGGTCTGGCAAAAAAGAGCTCACGTACAAGGGCTGAAGTCCAAAAGCAATAAAACTAACTGTTAGAGTCATGAATTATAAGAGAGGGTAAACAACGAAATTTATCAAGATTGCCGTCGCGATCGCCCGCGAGACTTAAACTATTAGCATTAGCCATCTATAGCAATCCTAAATCATTTGTGAATTTCTTACTCCCTCCCCTTGGCAAGGGGAGGGAGTAAGAA
>NZ_JADEXD010000188.1 GCF_015207285.1 Tychonema sp. LEGE 07203
TGCCCATCCCACAAAAAAAATGTGGGATGGGCACGCGAGCCCGTCCTAGCTCTTTTTGCAATAAGTTTCTTAAAAACTGCTGTATTAGTTGGTCGATATCATGCTGGTTTTTTACCGAGCACTTCACTTTTTTGTCCTGCTTTAAGAAAAGTTAAATTTGTTCGACCGATCTAATTTTGGGTTGGCATCACTTGATAAAAAATGGTATGATGCCAATAGTGAAGCATTGCATCAGAGTGCTTAATAGCGAAAATTCAGGTCAAAAACTCAAGAGTCAAAAGCTCTTGAAAATTAAACTTTTGAAAAGATGGGAAACCAATTTTAGTAATAATGACCGATACTGTTGAACTAGAAGGAAAAACATTTGTAGCCGCTGCGGAGTCGCCTGTAACCGAGTGGCCTTGTGCGATCGCCGATCGACCTCAACCAACACTCACCCTCAAAGACGACGATTTATTTCTGATTACCGACACCCTCGGCAACATCTCAGGCTGCTTAGAAGACGACAGCGTAGCCAGCCTCGGATTGTTTTGCCACGACACGCGCTTTCTGAGCCGCCTAGAATTGCAAATTGAAGGGCGATCGCCCATTTTGCTCAGCAGCAACGCCGAAAAAGGCTACCTGCAAACAGTTTTGTGCTCCAATCCCCGCATTGACGATCGCATCCGCGCCGAAACCATAGGCATCAAACGAGAAATGGTGCTCAACGGCGGTTTGTTTGAAGAAATAGAAATCACCAACTTCACCACCAAACCAGTCAGCTTTGAAATCAGTCTCAGCTTCAACTCAGATTTCTTAGACTTGTTTGAAGTGCGGGGTTACGGGCGCTCCAAGCGCGGCAAAATCCTGCGCCTGGTGCCCCAAAAAACCAACGGAGCATCCCCCGGCGAAACAGCAGAGAAAGCAGTCCCGCAAGCCGGTGCTAAGGGCAATAGCGACAGTGAAAATCCGGCAGCAGAAAACCCAAATCCGCCAATTCCAGCATCAGGAAAAAACCCGATCGAGCGAAAGTCGATCGACCAATATCCTGCCTGCAACCTCCTGGACAATTTAACCCTTGCGTACCAAGGTTTAGACGGGTTGGTGATGGAATCTCGCATCGACTTTTACAACCAACCGCCAGCACTGTTTCAGGGAAACACAGCACTGTGGCACATCTCCCTAGAATCCCACCAAGCAATCAAATTGGGATATCGGCTCAAAATGCTGATCGACGGCAAACCCATTTCCACAGTCAGCACTCCGGTAAATTTAACTCAAGCCAAAGCAGCAGAACTTTTAGAAGAGCGAGAATGGCTGAACCAAATTACCAGAATAAACTCGGACAAAAGCACCTTTAACCGACTCCTGAAAAGTGCCGAACAAGACATTTATTCCCTGCGGCAAACCTTTGGAGAAGGCAAAGCAATTTCCGCCGGAGTTCCCTGGTTTTCAACATTATTCGGTCGCGACTCCATCATCGCCGCTTCTCAAATCTTAATTCTCGATCCAACTTTAGCCAGAGAAACCCTGACAACTTTAGCTCACTATCAAGGCAAAACCGACGACGATTGGCGGGACGAAGAACCGGGAAAAATATTGCACGAAATCCGCCTGGGAGAAATGGCTAGGTGTCACGAAATCCCCCACACTCCCTATTACGGAACAGTCGATGCAACGCCGCTGTGGTTGATGCTTTACGCTGAATATTACGCCTGGACTTACGACAGCGAAACCTTAGATAATTTGTGGCCGAATGCCTTGGCAGCGATGGAATGGATCGATCGCAAATGTGCAGAAACAGGCTACCTCAGCTATTACCAAAAATCCCAGCGAGGCTTAGCAAATCAAGGCTGGAAAGACTCCGGAGATTGCATCGTCAACCGCTACGGCGTTATCGCAGAAGGAGCGATCGCCCTTTGCGAAGTCCAAGCCTATGTTTACGCTGCTAAACTCCGGCTGGCAGAAATTGCCCGCATCAAAAAACGCATCGATTTAGTCGATCGCTGGAAAGCAGAAGCAGAAAACCTAAAAACCAGATTCAACCGCGATTTTTGGATCGAAGATTTAGATTATTGCGCCCTAGCATTAGACGGCCAAGGCCAACCCGCAGACAGCATTTCATCAAATCCCGGACACTGTTTGCACCTCGGCATTTTGTCCCCCGAAAAAGCTCAAAGCGTAGCAGAAAGATTGCAAGCTCCAGATATGTTTAGCGGTTGGGGAATTCGCACCCTATCGTCAAAATCTCCCGCCTACAATCCCATCGGCTACCACACAGGCTCAGTCTGGCCGCACGACAATGCTTTGACAGCCTTGGGACTGCGATCGATCGGTCGCGTCGAACAAGCTCTAGAAGTAGCTGAAGGCTTATTTGACATGACACTGCTGCAACCCTACGAGCGTCCACCCGAACTTTTCTGCGGCTACGATCGCAACAGCCCGAGCGATCTCCCCGTGCAGTATCCTGTAGCTTGCTCGCCCCAAGCTTGGGCAACCGGCAGTATTTTTCAACTGCTGCAAATGATGTTAAATTTAGTTCCAGATGCCCCCAACAACCAACTGCGAATTATCGATCCCGCCCTGCCAGAATCGATTAACAAACTGTCGCTGCACAACTTAAAAATCGGCTCAACTTTGCTCGATTTAGAATTTGAGGGGTCGGGTTCATCAACCGCTTGTCGGGTGATTAAAAAGCGCGGTAATTTGCGAGTAATTATCGAAGCTTAAATTTTGTGATAAGCTGTTGCGGCATTTAAACTGTATGTCAAAAAACAATAAATTTTTTGTGGGGAGTAGGGGTTGGGCAGGAGAGCCCGCCCCGAACATACAATTTTTATTTGCGCGACAGCTTAATTGGGAATAGGGAATGACCTAAGCTGTTGCAGCATTTAAACTGTATGTCAAAAAACAATAAATTTTTTGTGGGTGGGCAGGAGATCCCGCCCTAAATGTGCAATGTTTATTTGTCCGACAGCTTATTCCCAATTCGCTTTATTCAGGGTGCGGAAGTCGCGGATACACGGATAGGTGTTTTTTATCTGGCATCTTGCATTTTCGATATTCCATCTTCCCTAGGGCAATGTGACCGGCTATATTGTATTTGGAAGTGAATTAATTTCTTCCCTGGCGCGGTGCGCTCCAACAGCCGATCGCCCCAGCTTCTGAATCAAGATTGTCCGCCATCGACAACAGCAAGGAAACGTGGAATCATGTCAAAAATTTTAGTAGTAGACGACGTTCCTAGCGAACTAGAAATTATCTGCCGCATTCTTGAAGATGCCGGAATGCAGGCGATTCGGGCTAGCGACGGCGAAGAAGCGATCGCCCTGATCCGAGAAGTACCCCCGGATCTTGTCGTTTTAGACGTAGTGATGCCGAGAATGAACGGATTTGAAGTAATCAGAGAATTGCGGGGCGATCGCGCCACAGCCAACTTGCCAGTAGTATTTTGTACTCATAAAAACACCGAGATCGATAAAGCTTGGGGAACCGATTTAGGTGCCGACGCTTACGTCAGCAAACCCTTTGAACCTCAGCAACTCGTCAGCATCGTGCAGCGCCTGCTTTCAGCGTAAACAAAATATAAAGCTTTCAGTAGCTTTCACAAAAAACATCACACCTAGAAACCCCGTTTTGTGTAATAAACTGGGTTTCAAAATTCCCTAAAAACTTTACTATTAATGATAGCGACTGCCCCCGCTGCTAAACCGGGGATTTATTTTACCCAAGCCTTTGATGCCCAAAAACTGATGCCCAAAAACTCACTTAGGGCGATCGGCTTTCCTGGCAAACCAAAATCCTAATTTGTAATATCGTTTCCCGTGGCATCGGAATAATAAAATCGAGTCAACAGTCAACAGTTAACAGTCAACAGTTAACAGTCAGGCGGTGCCCCCGTACCCGCCCTCTTAACAGTCAACAGTCAACAGTCAACAGACGGTGCAACCGGAATTGGTATAAGCTACACTAGAAACAAAAAACCTGCAATGAAAACAACTGCTCCTCCGGCGGGGAATCAGACAAGTGGAACAAAGCAATTTCTCCTCTTCGGTCAAGGAGGCAGTCTGTTCGGCATAGAATTAGAGGCAGTGCGAGAAGTGCTTTCCCTCAACGAACAACCGATTTCCCCGGTTCCCAACACCCTGCCATTTTTGCTGGGATTAACCAACTTGCGGGGCGAAATCTTAGCAGCAGCAGACTTCGGACGGTTTGCGGGTATCGAATCGGTTGACATCCACCACCCCAGCAGCCGCATCTTAGTGGTAGAAGCGCCAGATCCGCGAGACGTGAGATTGTCGAGAATGCGAATGGGATTGGCAGTTTCCCGCGTTGAAGGAGTTTTGCCTCTCAATCCCGATCGAATAGTTTCCGCCATCGATGTCAGCCCCGAACTCGTTCCTTTTCTCAAAGGTTTGTACAATTGCGAAGGACGCTTGTTAATGATAGTCGATGTCGAAGCCATCGCCCATTCCGAACGCTGGTAAGTCATCAGTCATTAGTCATTAGTCATTAGTCATCAGTCAGTAGGGGCGGTGCCCCCGTGCCCGCCCTCTTAACAGTCATTAGTCATCAGTCATCAGTCAGTAGGGGCGGTGCCCCCGTGCCCGCCCTCTTAACAGTCATTAGTCATCAGTCATCAGTCAGTAGGGGCGGTGCCCCCGTGCCCGCCCTCTTAACAGTCATCAGTCATCAGTCATCAGGAACAAGGAAGAATCGGGTGTAAATCTAAAATCTAAAATCTAAAATCTAAAATCGCTCGCCCGCATTTGATTTGCCAATTCTTAATTTTATCATGAAACTTTTAATTAGCTCGATCGCCACGACATTCACCCTGACATTGCCCGACTTCTCCCCATCGCTGCTAGCTGGGCTTGCCAATTGCATTATTTGTGTCTGTTACTTTGCTATTGGCTCATTAATTAGCTTGGGTTTGTGGAGAAACCGCCAAGCCGGATTCGACATCTTCGCCACAGCCACAGCAGGCATATTTTTGAGCTGCGCTTTGGGGCACAGCGGCCACGCCGCCCAATACCTCGGACTCCCCCACTCTCCGGTGGCGCAAACAATCTCCGATTGGATAACTGTCATTCCGGCGATCGGCTTTTTAAGCCTGTCCAACCGCTACAGCTTGTTAGTAGGTTCTACCCAAATTCTGCAATCCAAACAAGAAACAGAACAAGCTCTTAGCGAAACTACCCAAAGATTTCAGGCAATCTTCGATCGAGCTTTTCAATTCATCATATTATTGCAGCCAGACGGCACTTTAATTGAAGCAAATCAGACAGCGCTCAAATTCGGCAATTTCCAAGCATCTCAACTGCTGGGACTGAAATTTTGGTACGCGCCTTGGTGGGAGTCATCCCCAATCAACGAGCAGCGCCTCAAAGCTAACATTCAACAAGCCGCCGCAGGCAAATTTGTCCGGGAAGAATACGAAATCACCGGAGCGAACAACCAAACTAAAGTAATTGACCTGTCGTTTAAGCCCTTGTTAAATGAAGCGGGAGAAGTATTTCAAATCCTCGCTGAAGGTCGCGACATCACCCAGATCAAACAAACAGAATTGGCATTGCAGCAGCTCACCGCAGAACTAGAGCAGCGAGTTAAGGAAAGAACCGAGGAAATTTCGCAAACCAACGCCCAATTGCAGCAAGAAATTCGCGACCGCACCGCAGTTCAAGAGCAATTAAAAGCTTCAGAACAATTCTTAAACAATATCCTCAACACCATCCCCGATCCGATTTATGTCAAAGACGAACAGCACTGCTGGGTAATATTAAACGACGCATTTTGTCAGTACATCGGCCGCAGCAGAACCGAACTAATTGGCAAATCATACTACGACTTGTTGCCCAAACAGCAAGCCGACATATTAAGAGCAACAGACGCATTAGTCTTCGCGGAAAATACCAGCAGCGAAAGTCAAGAAACCGCGATCGACAAAGCCGGAAACACTTGCTTTTTTTCCGCAAAAAAATCAACATTTTTAGATGCGTGCGGTAGAAAAATCCTCGTCTGCGCCATGAGAGACATCACGGATCGCGTGGAAATGGAAGAACAAATGCGGCAGACACTGGCAAAAGTAGAAAATTCCCAACGTTTGCTGCGGACAGTAATTGACGCTACCCCAGACTGCATCTTCGTCAAAAACCAAGACAGTCGCTACGCCCTAGTCAATGCAGGTTTCGCCGCCGCCTTTGGCAAAACTCAAGCAGAAATTATCGGCAAAGACGATTTAGAACTCGGCATCGAGGCCGATCGAATATTCGGCAACACCCACGCCCAAACAGCCTCCCAGAACCAAATCCAAAACTTCCGCCCCGACAGCCAAAACGCCTACAGCCCCAACGAATTCCCCACCTTAGCCGACGGCAAAATACACGTCTTCGACACCCAGAAATTCCCCCTCAAAGACGCAGAAGGCAACATCACAGGCCTTCTCGGCTTCGCCCGCGACATCACCGAAAGTCGCGAATCCCAACAGCAGCTACTGCGGATTAAAGCGATCCTAGAAACCACAACAGACTGGGTAGGGATGGCAGATTCCCAACAGCACACCATTTATCTCAACCGGGCGGCCAGGGAAATGTTAAAAGTTGGCGACGACGCAAATTTAGCCGAAGTAACCATTTCCGACGTGACATCGCCCAAAAGTGTCGATACTATTATGAACGTCGGCATCCCCGCAGCTTGTCGGGATGGGGTTTGGAGCGGCGAGACAATTTGGCAGACTTTAGAAGGCGAAGAAATACCGGTTTCTCAAGTAATTATTGCTCACAAATCCGAGAGCGGAGAAGTTGAATTTATGTCAACGATCGCCCGCAACATCAGCAGCCGCAAGCGCACGGAACAAGCCTTGCAGCAAAACTTGCAAATGCTCGACCTCGCCAGCGATGCTTTAATTATTCGACAGCTCGACGGCACGATCGATTTCTGGAACCAGGGCGCTGAGAAAATGTACGGCCACAAAAAGCAAGAAGCTTTAGGACAAGTTACTCACAGCCTGTTTGATACGATATTTACCCAACCTTTAGCATCAATCACGGCAGAGCTAGAACAGCAGGATTATTGGGAAGGAGAACTGATTCAGACCACCAATTACCAAACCCAAATTACCGTGTTCAGCCGCTGGACTTTGCAGCGCGACGAAGAGGGAAAACCCAAAGCAATTTTAGAAATTAACAACGACATTACACAGCGCAAGCTTGCCGAAATCGAAAACCAAAAATTGATTTCGCTTGTCGAAAGCAGCTCGGATTTTATCGCCATGGCAACAATGGAGGGAGAGCCAACATACATTAACGCCGCTGGAATTAAGCTAGCGGGATTGCAAAATATTGCAGAAGTCAAAAGCAAAAATATGTATGACTTCCTCACACCAGAAAACGCTAAGATTCTCAAAGAAGAGATATTGCCCGCCACTGTGCGAGACGGTTTTTGGCAGAGCGAATTCCAGTTTAGAAACTTTCAAACTGGCGAAAACATTCCCGTTGACTTCACCCTATTTACCATCAAAAACCCAGATACAGGCGAGCCGGTGGGCGTAGCCACAGTTAGCCGCGACATCAGCGACCGCCAGCGGGCCGAAGAAATGCTGCGCGATCGCGAAAGACTGTTCCGAGCCATTTTTGACCAATCGTTCCAATTAGTGGGGCTGCTAGAACCAGACGGCACCGTTTTGGAAGCCAACCAAACAGCCCTGACAGTCGCCGGACTCGGGCGCGAAGACTTGGTGGGTACTCAGTTTGCCGACAATCTGTGGTGGCAAATTTCCCCAGAAGCCAAGCAAAAAGTCGAAGCTGCGATCGCCGCCGCCGCCGCCGGCGAATTTGTCCGCTACGAAGCCGACGTGCTGGTTGCTGGAGGTGCTGTGATGACTGTGGACTTCTCGCTCAAACCCATCAAAGACGACAGCGGCAAAGTCGTGCTGCTGATTCCAGAAGCTCGCGACATCAGCGATCGCAAAGCCCTAGAACGAGAATTAGTTTTGCGTCAAGCCCGCTTTGACGCATTTTTTGCCGCTGCACCGGCGGGAATGTTTATCACCGACGACCAACTGCGCTTCGTGCAGTTCAACGACAAGATGGCCCAACTAGGCGGTCAACCGGTTTCAGCATACATCGGCAAGACAGTATGGGAATCCGAACCGGTAATGGCACCGGCGATCGGCCCTATGTACCAACAGGTTTTCACATCAAACGAGCCGATGTTAAATCTCGAACTCTCCCATCCCACCACCGCACAGCCGGATGTGGTGCGGGATTGGCTGGCTTCTTACTTTCCTTTGCCCGGAGAGGACGGCAAACCGATCGGTATTGGGGCTTTCATCTTGGAAGTGTCGGATCGCAAAGCCCTAGAACGAGAATTAGTTTTGCGTCAATCCCGCTTTGACGCATTTTTCACAGCAGCTCCGGCCTCAATGTTTATTTTTGACGACAAATTGCGCTTCGTGCAAGTCAACGAGAAATTGGCCGAAACCACCGGCCCGTCAGTTGCCGAACACCTCGGCAAAACCGTCAGGGAAGTTATACCCGAAATGGTCGGTACTCTGCAGCCGATTTTGGAGAGCGTTCTGGCAAACAACCAACCACTGTTAAACATCGAGGTATCGGGAACAACCGTCAATCAACCGGGTGTAATCCGAGATTGGCTGGCGTCTTACTTTCCTTTGGCCGGAGAGGACGGCAAACCGATGGGTGTCGGCGGTGTGGCGATCGAAATTACCGATCGCAAAAAAGCAGAAGCAGAGCGCGATCGGTTTTTCACCCTGTCCCTCGACTTGCTTTGCATAGCCGATTTTGAAGGCAAATTCAAGCGCCTCAATCCCGCTTGGACAAAAACTCTCGGCTACACCGTAGAAGAAATGCAAGAGCAATCTTTGCTCGATTTCGTCCATCCCGAAGACTGCGAAAAAACCTTAGCAGAAACTGCAAAAATAGCCAGCGGCGCGGAAACAATCGCTTTTGAAAATCGGTATCGGTGCAAAGACGGTTCCTACAAATGGCTGTCGTGGAAGTCGCGACCTTTACTAGAAGAAAAGATCATGTATGCAGTCGCCCGCGACATTACCCAAAGCAAACAGGCGATCGCGCAACTGCAAGAAACAACCGCCCAATTAGCCAGTTCCGAAGACCAATTTAGAGAACAAAGCAATCTTTTGCAACTGCTGATTGACAGCATTAGCGACGGCGTGATTGCTGCCGACGAAAATGGCAATTTTGTGTTGTTCAACCCCGCCGCTGAAAATATGTTCGGCTTGGGTTACACGGAGGCTCTTCCCGACGAGTGGGCGGCAAAATACGGCTTGTTTTTGCCAGATACAGTCACTCCCTATCCCGCAGATGACATACCTTTAGCCCGCGCGATTCGAGGAGAATCAGTAGACGAAATACAGGTTTTTACCCGCCATGCAGCCAAGCCGGAGGGTTTGTGGGTGAAAATTAGCGGTAGGCCGCTCAAAGACGAAACCGGAGCAATCAAAGGCGGCGTAGTTGTTTGCCGCAACGTCACTGAAGAAAAAGAATCGCAGCAACAGATGCAGCAGTTGGCCCAGACACAGGAACGCTTGCTGCAAGAACTCAAAACGCGGCAAAATGCCCTAGACGAAGCTGCGATCGTCAGCGAAACGGACCTCAAAGGCCTGATTACCTACGCCAACGACAGATTCACCCAAATCTCCGATTACAGCCTGGGAGAACTCCTCAATCGCAACCACCGGATTCTCAATTCCGGCTACCATCCCAAATCATTTTTTCAAGAAATGTGGCTGACAATTTCTCGCGGCTTGGTGTGGAAAGGCGAAATCAAAAACCGCAGTAAAAATGGCTCGTTTTACTGGGTTGATTCGACGATCGCCCCCATCTTCGATACCAGCGGTACAATTGTCAAATATATCGCCATCCGCTTTGACATCACCGAACGCAAAGAGGCAGAAGAACGGCTAGAAAAATTAGCCGCAGAACGCAAAGCAGAAGCCGATTCTATGACTCAACAAGTCCTCAAAATGCTGGGAGAAATCAAAGGTGCGGCTCAAGGCGATTTGACTGTCAGGGCGGAAGTTACGAACGATGTTTTAGGTGCTGTCGCCGACTCTTTCAACTTCTTAATCGGTTCTCTGCGGAAGGTAGTAACGGGAATTCAAACTTTAGCCGAACAGGTAACATCTGCCACCGGCGAGTCAATCACCAATACCAGCCAACTCACCCAACAGGCGGAAGTTCAAGCAACAAAAATATCTGCGATCATGCGGGAAATCGAGCGGATCGTGAATTCGATCCGCGACGTGCGAGATGTTTCGGTGCGGGCTGAAACAGTCGCCCAGCAGTCTTCTCACACGGCCGAAGCCGGCGGCGTTGCGGTCGATCGCGCTGTTGAAGGCATTAACGAATTGCGATTGACGATCGCCTCTACTTCCAAAATGATGAAACGCTTGGGCGAATCTTCGCAGCAAATCGGTAAAATTGTCACTTCGATTTCTCAACTTGCCTCGCAAACCAACTTGTTAGCTCTCAATGCTACTATCGAAGCAGCGCGCGCGGGCGAACAAGGTTTGGGTTTTGCGGTTGTCGCCGAAGAAGTGCGAAAGTTGGCAGAGCGATCGGCCGGCGCGACTGAAGAAATCTCGGAAATTGTCGGTACAATTCAAGAAGAAATCAGCCGCGTGATGAAGGCAATGGAATCGGGGACGCTGGAGGTAGTCGAAGGCACTAAGCTCGCCAGCGAAGCTAAAACTCACCTCAATGCTATCATCGAAGTTAGTCGAGAAATGAACGCTCTGGTGCAGAATATTACTCGCGCATCTGCCAAGCAAACTGTTTCCGCCGAGGAAATTTCTAAAAGTATGCAGCAAGTCAACGAGATTGCTAATACAACTGCCCAAAAAGGTTCAGATGTAAAAGTATCTTTGGACGATTTATCTGGTTCTGTTGAAAAGTTGCAAAAGTCGGTGGCAAATTTTAGGAGTTAGTCATCTGTCATTGGTCATTAGTCATTAGTCATTGGTCATTGGTCATTAGTCATTGGTCGTCTCAAATTCCATTAAATAACATAATTCCTGTAGGGGCGGGTTCACAAATAATGTTTAATCCCACATTCCGCACCCTAACTGTCACATGGGGATGGAGGTGGGTTCTGTGGCAGCGATTGGTGGCGTTTGCTAGGTCATTCTGAGTACAAATACTTAAGCAAGTGCTGTTTGAGACACAAGCTGACC
>NZ_JADEXD010000346.1 GCF_015207285.1 Tychonema sp. LEGE 07203
CTTGAAAAGTTTGCTTCTAGAGAGCTATTTTTTCACGCTCGCGTACCTTCTTCAATTATCAGTGAGCAGTTATCAGTATTTCAGAGAGTTAAAAACGATCGCGCCCCCGAATCTGTCCGCCAAGCAGCGAAAGAGGAAATCAAAATTGGGTTGTTAAACTGGGATTTGACCGCCCTTGGCAAAACAGCAATGAAACAACTGGTAGAATTCACCCTCGAAGATGGCAGCACGATCTTAGTCGAAGTAGAGGAACCGCCAACCCCCGGCCCAGAACCCGTTTCTCGACCCGGTGAGATTGCCGCCAAAGCAAAAAAAACTTTCGCGCAAGCTTTAGATGACTTACAGCCAATGATGAAGCAGATGAGGAAGAAGATTGATGCTTTCAGCGAATCGGGCGATGAAATCGAAGTGAAATTTGGCGTGAAACTGAGCGGTCAAGTTGGGGCTGTGGTTACGGCGGGTGCAGAAGCGAGTTACGAGGTGACGGTGAAGTGGAGTAAGAAGTGAGCGATAAGTTTCTGGCTTACCAAAAGGCGATCGCGCGCATTTTGGATTCAGATGGTCGAATATCGGGTACGGGATTTCTTGTCTCGGAAAATTATCTCTTCACTTGCGCCCACGTTATTATTCAAGCCTTGGGACTCAACCAAGAGTCATTCCTGGAAACTCCCCAAGCTCTAATTTCCCTGGATTTTCCGAATTACCCAACTCAACTGGAGCGTAAGGGAATAGAGCGTAAGGCAACGGTTATTATTTGGAAACCTTGTCTGGAGTTTTTTCAAAGCAAACTGTTAAATGCCCAAGTTGGGGAAGATATTGCCCTATTAGAACTGAACGAACCCCTCTCTTGCGATGAGTTAGAATCCATCTCATTAACCCCAGTAGAAAATCCTTGGGATCATGAGTTTCGCGTTTATGGATTTCCCAATAACTACAATTTAGGGTTATCGACAATGGGAAAGCTGCGAACGCTTCAAGGTCGTCGCTGGGTGCAACTGAAAGTCGATGCCAATGAGCCTCCCATTGAAGGAGGATTTAGCGGTGCGCCGTTATGGGATGAAACCGTGGAGGGAGTGATTGGCATGACCGTTGCCGCAGAAAAATGCGATCCACAGGGGAATCGAGCCAGAGAAGTTTCCTTTGCAATTCCCGCATCAATTCTTCAAAAAATTTGGTTGCGACAAGGACGATTAATCGAACTCCTCAGACC
>NZ_JADEXD010000347.1 GCF_015207285.1 Tychonema sp. LEGE 07203
TGGGGGAACAACGCCGTTTAGCACTAATAGTTTGACATATTCGATCGCAGTTATCCCCGTCAACGACGCACCCTCGTTTGTCAAAGGGCCCGATCGCACTCTCAATCGCAACGCAGGCCCACAAACCGTTCCTGGATGGGCTACAGCCATTTTTCCAGGCCCCGCTAACGAGTCTGCACAAACCGTAAATTTTGAAGTGGTGGGAAATGACAACGCTGCTTTGTTTAGCGTACCACCTGCGATCGACTCTTTGGGACAATTGACTTTTACTCCCGCAGCAGGTGCGATCGGCAGTGCAACTATTACTTTAAACCTCAAAGATAGCGGCGGCACAGATAACGGCGGTGTCGATACTTCAGCAAATCAAACATTTGCGATCGATGTTATTAACAATGAACCGATCGCACAAACCGACACATACAACACCCTTCACGGTAACGTCCTCAACGTGCCTGCTGCTACCGGAGTTTTAGCCAACGACAGCGATTTAGACAGAGATTTGTTGACAGCAAATTTAGTCGCCAATCCCAACAGCGGGACGATCGCCTTTAATAATGACGGCTCTTTTATTTATACTCCAAATCCCGGCTTTTTTGGACTCGACAGCTTCACCTACAGCGTCAGCGATGGAGTTGCTACCGCCTCAGCAGCAGCAAATATCAACGTAGCCAAGGCAGGTACATTTAATTTTAGTGATGCCAATTACATAGTTGATGAAAACGGTAATTTTGCCACAATTACTGTTACTCGTACCGATGCAGACAATCCGGCTGATGTCAGTTACAGCACCAGTGATGGCACTGCTGGCGATCGCAGCGACTACAGCCAAACAGCAGGAATATTGAGTTTTGGTATTGGCGAAACCTCTCAAACATTCACTGTACCAATTATTGATGATTCGGAAATAGAAGGCGATGAAACTGTTAATTTAACTCTCAATAATCCCACTAACGGATTCGATTTAGGCTCGGTTCCTAGTGCTGTTTTAACTATTGTTGACACCTCTCCGACTCCAACTCCAACGCCTTCGGAAAGTTTAACTCCAACGCCTTCGGAAAGTTCAACTCCAACGCCTTCGGAAACTTCGACTCCAACGCCTTCGGAAAGTTCAACTCCAACGCCTTCGGAAAGTTCAACTCCAACGCCTTCGGAAACTTCGACTCCAACGCCTTCGGAAAGTTCGACACCTTCGCCTTCGGAAAGTTCGAC
>NZ_JADEXD010000348.1 GCF_015207285.1 Tychonema sp. LEGE 07203
GATTGGGGGAGGGGGAGATTTCGGGGAGTTCGATCGCCCTTCCTTCCAATAGCTGCTCTCGTGCGGTTTGCAGGTTTTGGGCGATCGTCCAACCCTCGGACTGCAAGCGTTCTAAAGTCAAATCTGGAGAGTCGATCAAATCTCTGAGGGGTTCGGCGACTTTGCCAAAATCGGGCAATTGCAGCATTCCAGCCAAGCCGGAGAGTTGGTAATAAACCTGGTTGAGGGCGGTGACGCTTTTTGGCAAATCTGCCTCCGAAGCTTGGGAAAGCTCGGTTTCCAAGCGATTGAAAACAGGCGGCAATTCGTGTTCAAAAATCAGTTTCAGGGTTTCCGGGGCTGCCGATCGACTGGCTGCGGGAACTGGTGGCGGTTCTGGCTTGCCGTACTTGGCCTGGAACTGGGCGTGAATTTGGGCGAGATCCTGCAAGTTTGCCGTTTGATCTGGAGTTGTGACATCCGAGTGCTGAATCGACTCGGCCGCAATTTTTTTGAGAGCATCCACCCCTTGCAGCAAAACAGTTACAGTGGTCGGTTCCAGCGCCGACAAGTCCGTGCGATCGCGCAAAATGACAAAACAGTCCTCCAGCGTGTGAGCCGCCGCCGACACGTTTTGAAAGCCCAACATCGAACCCGCACCTTTAATCGAGTGAGCCGCCCGAAACATTTCTTTAACTGCCGCTTGTCGCTCTTGTAACCCAGCACCTTCCATCGCCAGCAGGTGAGTCTCCATTGACTGGAGAAACTCGCTGGTTTCTGCGGTAAAAGCATCTATTAATTCGTTTAAATCATCATCATTCATATAAATTAGTCATTAGTTAGCAGTCATTAGTCATTAGTCACTTCTTAGATGATGTGGTACATTTCAACCCGCCCCGCCCCAAGGACAGAAACCGGGTTTCTTCCTAAATTTATTGTACTCAACCCAAAACTTTCTCAGAAACCCGGTTTCTTGGCTCGATGACAGAAATGCGATCCTATAGCTGCAAGCTTCGCTAACGCACTTTTTGCCTTGGGATGGGGCGGGTTTCTGTAGATTATCGGTGGGAATTAAACCCACATTCCGCACCCCAACTGTCACATGGGGTGTGGGTGGACTGAATCTACCCCAACAATGGTGATAACTGCAAGATATATTCAGTATAAATGCTTAAAAAAGTGGCATTCGAGACACGA
>NZ_JADEXD010000189.1 GCF_015207285.1 Tychonema sp. LEGE 07203
ATCTTATACCAATGAAATAAAGTAGCGCTAGATATTACCCCCCCCAACCCCCCCTCCCGCGGGGGGGCTAAGACTTCATCCGTAGCACATAGGTCAGAAAAATGGTATTACTACTTCACTTTACCGCACTCAACAAACGCTAGTCAAACAGTGGGGAATTACTCCACTTTACAATAAGTTTTTTGAAGAACCAACAAGTCAGCTCTTTAAACTTCATGAAGCGCTCGATCGCGAAGCAAATAAAAACTCGGCTCCGACCGGATCAGACTTTCCAGAGCCGGCCGATTTGCTCAACCAGTTGAGAGCGCAGCGCAAAAAGACGAGGGCCGACCGGGCAGACGTTGAGGCGATTTTAGGATTGTTGGGCGGATGAGTAGTCAGGGCATCTTGACTTGCTGACGGCGGGTAGCAGCAACTGGGGGGGATTGAATAGAAAGTGAATATTTCTATTCAATTTCTATTCAAACGATACTCAGTTTGGTCATTTCGCAGTCAATTTGTATCCAATTTCTAGTCAATCCGACCCCTCGACAACCCAGAAAAGCAGCAATAAAAAAACCTCAAACCGTTGATTTCTAGTGGGTTTGAGGTTTTTATAGATAGAAGCGGGCAGCGGGAATCGAACCCGCATAGTTAGCTTGGAAGGCGGTAGGGAGCAAGCGCTAAGCCCCTTATGTAGTAAGGAGTTGTGTGTTCCAAGAATACTTTGTCTCCAATTTTGTCTCCAATTTGTCTCCAAAAGTAGTATCTTGGTTGCATTGAAATTGGAGGCAAAATTATGGTTGACTCTCCTGATCGGGCAAAAAAAGGATCGGTTGTTGTTCAGACTCGCAGTGGCAGACTGAGGTTGCAATTACCCAGACATCTTTATGGCGGCGAACGCAAACACTTTTACCTCAACTTGGCAGATACCCCTGAGAACTGGGAACTGGCAGAGGCTAAAGCACAGTTGATTGAATCCGACATCAAATTTGAGCGGTTTGACCCCACACTCAAGAAATACAAAAACCAGACTCACTTGACGGTTGTTGAGACAGTCAAGCCTAAGCCGGAACTGACACTGACTAAGCTGTTTGCTAAATATTTGGAATTCAAGAAGCCGGCACTCAAGGCCACAACTTTTAATTACTTAGTAACAGGCATTCAAAGCTATGTTGACCGTTGCCCTCACCAGCCTCTGTCAGAGGACTGTGCTTTGCAGGTACGCGCGTGGTTGTTAGAGGATACGACTAACAGCATGACTAAGAGGATTTTGACTCACCTAAATGCAGCGGTAAAGTGGGGGATTAAGTTCAAGATTGTTAAGGGTTTAACTGTCTCCCCGTTTGAAGGGCTGGCAGCGGAATTGCCCAAACACAACTGGGAAAGCGACCCGGAACCAAACGCATTTACAGCGCAAGAAAAAGAGCTGGTGTTGGAGGCTTTTAAGAACCACAGAGGCACTTGGAACGGGAGGGGAGAAACCGGGCAAAAGTTTTGTTTTTACTACCCGATGGTGCAGTTCTGGCTGCTGACTGGATGCCGTCCCTCTGAAGCTGTGGGCTTGAGATGGTCTGACATTGCTGCTGACTTTTCTCACATTGTGTTTAATGGGAGTATACAGCACCCAAGCGGTAAGGAAACAAGGGTTGACGGCAGCAAAAACAACAAGCGGCGTAAATTTCCTTGCAATCAAGAACTGGTTCAGTTGTTGAAAAGTATTAAGCCACAAAACCTGACTGACAAAGATAAGCTGGTTT
Organism: Tychonema sp. LEGE 07203; assembly: GCF_015207285.1. GTDB lineage: Bacteria > Cyanobacteriota > Cyanobacteriia > Cyanobacteriales > Microcoleaceae > Microcoleus. The sequence continues at coordinate 1,740 of NZ_JADEXD010000189.1, forward strand.
TCCCGTCACCTGTTAAGGGCGGGGCGATTAATTACAACAATTTTACTAAGCAGGTATGGCATAAGTTGGTTGACCCGATTACTGAAAGCAGTCGGCAACATCAACAGGATTGCAAGACAACTACGCCTTATTCTTGCCGGGATACTTTCATCAGTGAACAAGTTGGCAAGGGTGTACCGAGTGCGGTTGTTGCTAAATGGTGCGATACCTCAGAAAAAGTAATTAATTCTGTGTATTTAGACGGCAAGATTTTGGAGCATTTACGCCCGCTTTGATGCTGTTAAGATGTTGATTCTAGGGGCAACTTTGGGGACATAAAACTTTACAGTCCCTGTGTTGACAAGGAACTGCAAGTCTGCAATCGTGAGTAACTAAGGAAGATTGATGCGCGGTTGACGAGCACTGACAATGCTAGCCAAACCACGACTTCCCCAAACCGTAGAGTTAGTACGTTTGGAGCCTATAAATTATGCCACTTTCAGCCGATTGTCTTTGCGGACGATCGCAACTCTTAATGATTGAGTTGACGGGGTTTCGCCATGACTAAACCTACCGTCAACTACCGTCGCATTGACCAATTAAAAGCGATCGCCTATGACCGTGGCTTCACCAATGAGGATGCCAAGCAGTTCGGGAAGCTTAGCAAAACTGCCACGTGGGAAGCGCTGCTAGAACTGTACCTCGTTGACGGCGAATCGCCTGACACAGTGAATGTAGACACTGTAGACACTATACTAGGCACAACGCTAGACAAATCGCCTGACACAGGTGATACAGTCGCAAACAGTCGCAAGCAGTCCGACTGTTTGTGTACCTTGACGGAACCACTAGACAAAGAGCCTGAATCGCCTGACACAGGTGATACAGTCGCAAACAGTCGCAAGCAGTCCGACTGTTTGTGTACCTTGACGGAACCACTAGACAAAGAGCTAGAGACAGCGCCAGACACTGCAGGTACAACGGTTGAACCGCTTGACACAGTGAATGTAGACGCTGTAGACACCCTAGATTGGACTAACGACGGTTCATTCCCTGTGTGTGGCTTCACCCGCCAGAATTCCACCAGCTTTTTAGACTGGGTTAACCTTTCTCAACTCATCGCACTCGTACTCGCATCGGCGGGGGTGTTTGTGCTGGCAATGTCTTTGTGGCGACAAATCAATCCTTTGAATTTATTTCCCTCCCCTGTTCGCATCAACATTCAAATCGGGACAAAATAATGAGCTTACAACTACGCCTTTTTGGTGGTAATTCTGATGCTGGCAAACTCACTGCCAGCAACGACGGCGGACACGCAATCGACAAGTCAAAAGTTCTGGCAAGCACTGACACAAGCGTTATAACGCCATTAAATCCTGGTAGCTTTGACTCAGTTCGTAGTGTTCCAGTTGTGCCAGCACCGCGCTATTTTACTAAGGAAGAAGCGGACGCAATGAAGGACTTGGCAAAGGAGAAAACAGACGGTGCACGGCAGTCTAAACGCGCTTACAAAGCTTTGAGCAAGATTGAAGTTGCTGACAAAACAGTTCACAAAGAGCACCGCAAATATGAGGGTGCGGTTGCTGAGAATGAGCTAGGTAAGATACGCGCTAACGCTGGTTTAGCCAAGAAGTTACACGCACTCCGACCCGGCTATGCACGACTGGGTTTAGGGATTGACAAAGCTGATAGCGATGCCCGCACTCGGATTGATGCGATTAAGGCAAAACTCACGGGAGGGGCTAACTAAATGAAAGCGATGTATCTGGCAAATTACTTCGTTGCCGGGTGCGTCGCTTTCTCCCTTCTGGGATGGATAGCGAGTCTGCATCCGATGGCGATGAGAGCGGTTTTACTTCTGTTAGCAGCGACTGTTATTGTTTGGGGGTTGAGTTGGTTGCTTGACTACTCTCTGAGCAAGTTGCTCAAGATTTCAGTTGCCGATTTACAGGCGCTTTTAATCAGCGGTTTAGCGATGCTGCTGATTGGTTTGGGGGTATTTCTATGCACCTAAAATTGTTTGTCTTGAGCGCTTCCTCTGTTGTACTGTGGCTAGCCCCACTAGCAGTGTTAGACAAAAAGCTAGACATACACAAAGCACTGCAAGGGGTGAGTCTGTGCGCTGCGATTGCTTGTGCAGTATCGGCGGGTAATATCGCCCGTCAATTAGCTGACGAGGGAGAAATTGAGGAATTGAAACTGAGAGCAATTAAAGCGGATGTAGAGGATGAAATCAGCACGAGCGTCTACGTTTCCCAACAACAAAGACAGCAGGAAGCTGAACTTATCCTGACGAGCCCTGGTGTTGACGTGGAAGCCAGCCGTCAAGCTCTGGAAGCTATATACAGCAGCGACTTACAGGAAACCGCTTCCGCTTCCGACTCTCCTGATTACCCTATATATTTGGAAGTTTGTAAGTCAATGGAAGCGGGTAAGTCTGTGACTTGGATTGTTGAGAATGTACTCAAAATGGGAGGACGTAAATTCTCAGAAGGCAAGGTGAAACTGCAAAATTTGCTCAATCAGTTTGAGGGGGAAAAGCCGTGAATAGACCGCCAAACATCCCAACAACAGCAGCCCTAAGATTGACTGGTACTAAGTCAGAAATAGAGTTAGTTCTGGCGGTTTTGCGAGGTAAAGATTTCTTCTGGAAAACTAACGGCAAGTTTTACCCGCAACGAGGGGAAGGCAATCAGTACGCTTACTACCTCAACGACTTGCAATTACCTCAGCTTGGGGTAGCAGCCCCGCCAACACCGGGGGAACCACAACCTCGACCGTGGGATGCGGTTTTGGGTGGCCAGGGCGAGTGAGTACAAAGGCTTAGTCGGGAGTGAAAATCGCCCTATTTTGCCTAGAAAACACCCTATGGCTGGAACCCGCCCTGTGTCTCGGTTTCTCTCCAAAAACTCACTCGTGGCTATTAATACCCACGTGGTAGAGACTGACTAGGGAAACAAGGGAGTTTTCGGAACGAAATCGCGTCCGAAATTTCGGACAAAAGTCCCTCTGACTTGGCGGCGCTGAAATCCGTTCTACGACTCACTCGTCGAACGCTTTTACCTTTAAACCCGACGAGTGAGTTTTTGAAGAGAAACGATACGTGTTAGAGCCAAAAATCTCCCTAATGTTTTCGTCACAAACTAGAATAGCTAGATGGACACGTCAATAATGTTTGCAAAAAAAATTCTGAAATCATCGTGTCGCCCTCTTGAGGGCGACACGATGATTGATTTTTTGCGACGTTGTAGAGAAATGATGTCCCCTACTAAATGGAAGTATTGGCAAGGTATCTGTCAGGTAATTAAGGGGCAACTACTCGCGCTATTGAGAACCCCTATTCACGTAGCTGTTCTAGTAGCGCTTGTGTGGGCTCATTGCCTCATCCATCTTTTTACCTACGCTGAGGCTGAGGAGTTCGCGATGCCCAACGAAGAAGAACTCCCAAAACCAGAAACTGCTAGGGCCCCGCCCAAGCGATTTATTCCCATTCCAGATGCCGAAATAGGTGGCTGTGCTCGCAATGACAGCTTAATCGCACCCGCAATTTAACGCGCGGGGCGGCTTCTCCTATGCTCTAAATTTTCCAAAATTCTAAACACCAAAAAACCGCTGCTATCAATTGAAGCCTGAGCGCAACGGTTTTGAGGATTCATCCACATTCAACTCGCTATGAGCGAGCTAAATTCATGTACAACAATCTTACTCCGATCGGCGGTCAAATTTCAAGCAATCGCGGAAATCTTGTCCGCGCAAGCAAAGAAAATCAATGCCCGCACTGTGGTAAGCCTGATTGGTGCTACTTTATCGGCGAACTTTCTGTATGTAACCGCGACCAACCGCCCGCTACAGGTTGGGAAGCTACAAGCAAGGCTGACAAAGACGGCAAAATTTACTATGCCCGCCCTCAAGAAAAGAAAACACCACGCCCCGCACAAACTCGACACTGGGAGTATCCCGATCGGGATGGCTCCCCACTTGTCAGGGTACGACGGATTGATTTTGGCGACGGGCGCAAGAAGGATATAAAGCAGCAACACTGGGACAAAGACAAGAACGACTGGGTGATGGGTTTGGGCAAAGTTGAACGTGCCAGCATCCCGGTTTACCGTTACGCCGATGTCCAAAAGGCGATCGCAAAAAGTGAACCAATTTTCTCAGTTGACGGAGAACAATGTGCTGACATTTTGTGGGAGCTTGGCTTTGCCGCCACTACCAGCATCGGCGGGATGGGCAAGTTTTCCCTTACAGACTCTCTAGATTTACAAGGTGCAGTTATCGTCATCGTTCCCGATCGCGATGAACCGGGGCTTAAGGATGCCGAGAAAGTTGCACAGCACTTCCCGGAAGCCCTCTGGCTCTATCCCTACCCAGAATCTAAAGCTTGGGAAAATCTACCCAAAAGTCAGGGTTTAGACATCTTCGATTGGATACAGGACAAAAAGCTTTCAGCCAGTGACATCAAAGCGGCGATCGGAGAGAAAAAAGTTTTCGAGACTCCCCCGCAGGCAACAGCAAAAGTTGTCACCCATCCAAAACTTGAAGCCCGCGAACTTTCAGACCTAAAAACTGAAGTCGGCCAACTACTAGAGGAAAATCTCAAACGCTCCGACCTGACAGTTGCGATCGGAACTCTGTCACAGAAATACGCGAGGCCGACACAGGAAATCCGCTCACTCTATCAAGAACTGGAGCAAGAGCTAGAGCAAGAGTCTGACCTCGAAGACACGAGAATCGGAATTGAGCAACTACTTGCCTCCAAGTCTGCCAGCGTCAAACTCTCAGAAATCTTCCCCGCATCTCTAGCAGACCCGATCGAAGAAGTAGCGCGACGCATGAACCTCAAACCTGAATGCTACGCGCTGGCACTGATTTCTGGTGTCTCAAGATTCTTGAAGAATGGCAGTAGCACAATGCTTGTGGAGGAATGGAACAGGTATCGGTGTCGGACTTTTGGCTACTTCGGGGCCCTTATCGCCGAGTCAAGCCAGATGAAGACCCCTGTATTGAATGCCATGATTACAGACCCGTTGGCAGCAATGCGACAAAAGAATCAGGAAAAGTTTAATGCCCAAGAAAAAGCCTACAAAGAGGAGCTTGAACTATGGAAAAACAGCAAGGATGAGAACAAGGGCCCAGCGCCTGATGCCCCTGTAGAGACAATCCCCTACATCACTAAAGCTACATGGGAAGGGATAGCGGGCATGGTAGGTCGGAATCCCATCCAAGGGATATTGTGGCTGTGCGATGAGCTTGCAGGATTTTTCAAATCAGCCAACCAGTACCGCAGTGGCAAGGGAAGTGATAAAGAGGACTTGCTGGAATGTTGGAGCGGTAACGGTGCTGTAGTGGCACGCGCAGCCGGCACTACCGTCAACGTCGGTGCGGTATCCCTTTCTATTTATGGAAACATCCAGCCCAAGGTATTAGAACCCTTTCTGGGAGACGGCAACGACGATAACGGAACCTTTGCCCGATTTGACTTTGTACAGCAGCCACCAGCCTTAACCCAGATAACTTTAGGTGTGTCAAAGATTGACATAAACCCGATGCTGCAAGCGCTCTACGAAAATGTGGACGCTATCCCGATGATGCAATTCGAGCTAGATGAGGAAGCCCGAAAATTGTTTGCGGACTATTACAACCACTGCCAGCGACTGCGACTAAATCATCCCAAACAAGGGATGCGAGCAATGTTAGGTAAGGCTGCTGAGAAAGTTGGCCGCGTCGCAACCATCCTGCACTGTATCCACGCTGCACACATGGGGAATGAGGTTTCCTCCAGGATTCCTGCCAGTCAAATCGCGGCCGCTATCAAGTGGGTTGAGTACACAACTCAGCAAGCTTTGAGCATAAATATTGAGGTTTCCAGTCCTGATGCACTTGAAAGCAATCTCGCAAAAATTATCTCGCTGGCAGAACGCAAGGGGGGCACGGTAACAGCACGAGATGTTAGCAAGTCCTTCGACGCCAAATACCGCCCAAGCGCCCAAACAATACGGGAATGGTTTACGGAATTGGCAACCATGAATTATGGGGAGGTTACAAGTAAAGGTCAAAGCATTCTGTTTTCTCTTACAAAAACCTCCCCATCATCCCCAGTAAGCTGGAATGCAGGCACAGCAACGGTTACAAGTGGGGATACATACCTCCCCACTGTATCCCCACCATCCCCACTGAGTAACGTTTCCTCCCCACTTACTCAATCTAGTGGGGAGGACTGGGGAGGTAGTGGGGATACAAACCTCCCCACCTTTAAATCCTTATCTGACATGGAGTTAAGGTCTAGTGGGGATGATGGGGAGGTTTTTACACCTTCTCCTAAAACCTCTCAGTCCTCAATGATGAGCTGTACTACAGAAACCTCTAAACCAGTGGCTACCCCCAATAAACACAAAGTGTTTAAGGAAGGTGATCGCGTTGTTGTCGCTTATGACGGTGGTTCTTTCTATGAAGGTGTTAAAGGTACGGTAATCAAGGTTCGGGGCAATGATGTGACGGTAGATTTCGACAAACGGGTGCGGAATATGGACTTTGCTACTTTTGACCTCGCCAGCACTACGTTGATGAAAATATGACACATGGTGTTGGTATCAGTTGCGCTAGTTGTATGCAGACTGTTAAGAGGACTTGATTAAAGCAAGCGATGGCCAAAAAACACAAAAACAAACTTAATGAGTCAAACGACTTCTGTGTCGCGACAGAAGCTGCCTTTGAGCTTGTTCGGCAAGCAATAGCCGTAAAGCGTGAGAAGGGTGAATATTACCCTTCTCAGTGGGAAGACTCAGAGTGGGTACGTAAGAATATCGCTCCGGCGTTACTCAACAAGATGTTAGAGAGACTTCTTTGAACAGTTAGCGGGTCTAGAGTTGGTGGTGGATGACATTGACCAATACAGGCAAATTACCTGTTTAAAGCCCGACGGACGTTTTGCTACACGGCTTGACCCCAAGGACTTGGAAGTCGCTGACTGAGAACTGATGACTGATGACTCAATCCCATCCCCCTTAATTGGGGGATTTTCGTGTCTACAGCTTGTCAAGAATTAACTTGAGATCGGATATCAGCTTGCTGGCCGAATTAGCCCTGTAGCCCGGTTCTTTAGCCTCTATTTTTGCTTTAAGGATTCTCAGGTAGTTTAAGCTCTCATCCTGTGTCACAAGTGATTGACCTGCATCCATCTGACGTGCTACCACCAGTATCTGTTCAGTGAGGGCAACGGGTACTCTGATGGTTTGAGTTTTGCCCGATCGCCACTTGCTCTCGTAAGGTTTTAAAGTTTGAATATTTCCGTTGGGATTAGACATGATTCTCTGTCACAAGTGATTGAGCACCTTTGTACCCTAACAAGGGCTAGTGTAACTGTCAAGCACTGTGTCAAGTGATTCAACTTATTTTTTTAGCTCGTGTACTGGGAGATGTCTACATTCTGTATACAAGTTTTGTCTACACGAAGCAACAACAACGTCAAGTCTACAATTTGTCTACAAATCGGGTGGAACTGTAGACAAGGTTGCTTCCCGATCGCCTTGACCCTGTGCTTGACCGCAAGAGCTCAAGGAAGTGCGGCGCGATCGGGAAGCAAATAAAAACTCGGCTCCGACCGGATCAGAATTTCCAGAGCCGGCCGATTTGCTCAACCAGTTGAGAGCGCGGCGTAAAAAGTCGAAGGCCGACCTGGATGATATGAAGGCAGTTTTGGACATATTGGCAGAGCTAGGCGCTTGATTGTCTCCAATTTTGTCTCCAATTTGTCTCCAAACAGTCCGTCTTTGTCTCCAAATTGTCTCCAAATTGTCTCCAAAACGCCTTGTGCAACCATAGAGGCTAAGCCCTAGAAACGCGAAAACCCTTGATTTATCAAGGGTTCTAGCTGTTTGTAGGCGCAAGCGGGCAGCGGGAATCGAACCCGCATAGTTAGCTTGGAAGGCTAAAGTTTTACCACTAAACTATGCCCGCACACAGAAACTAACAATACCACAAGCTTCTGATAATTGCAATAGGCCCGTGCAAAATTTCTCAAGACTTCTGTGAAAATGGCTGAATCGGGACTTGCTGCCCGATCGCCCGATCGACCCAAAAATCCCCCTTTCCGACACTCGGTAAGATTTTACGGATGGAAATAATCGTAGATTTGCTGCGCCAGACGCGGGCCAATCCCAGAAACTTCTGCCAACTGTTGGGGAGTCGCTAAACGCAGATAGTCGATCGACCGAAAATGCGCTAACAAAAGTTTTTGTCGGTGGTGTCCCAATCCGGGAATCTCATCTAAGCGCGATCGCTTCATTCTCTGACTTCTTCGATCCCGGTGAAAACTCACAGCAAATCTGTGCGCCTCATCCCGCACCCGCCGCAATAATTGTACCCCGGGCTGCTCAGAATTAGTTGGCACCGGCAAAGATTCCCCCGGCAAAAATATCTCCTCTCGCTGCTTTGCCAAACTGACAACCCGCAACTCATCTAGCAAATTCATCTCCCGCAAAACAGCCACAACGGCTGACAATTGACCTTTGCCACCATCTATCATAATTAAATCTGGTTTGTCAGAAATAGTAGGAGAAACGGAGGATAAATTGCTGATTTCTTCTGGTTCTTCCAAATCGCTAAATCCCTCTTCCTTCTTCCCTCTTCCTTCTTCCTTCACTCCTCGAAATCGTCTGCCGATAACTTCTGCCAAACTAGCAAAGTCGTCAGAATGACCCGATTTAATTTCAGGATTTTTAATTTTGTAATGGCGGTAGTGTTGGTTGGCAGGCAAACCGTCAATAAATACGACGCGGGAAGCTACAGCGTCAGAACCTTGAATGTGAGAAATATCGTAACCTTCAATTCGGTGAGGAACTTCGGGCAAATCGAGAATTTCTGCTAAATCTTCCATTGCTTGAGAATTGCGATCGCTCAATCTTTGCATTCTCGCCAATTCATACTCAGCGTTGCGTTCAACCATCTCAATCAATGCTGCCTTAGTTTGCCGTTGCGGTGTCAAAATCGTAACTTTTCGCCCTTTACGGTTGCTCAACCAATCTGCTAGCATTTCCCCATCTGGCAATTCGTACTGCACTGAAATTTCGCTGGGAATTTCTACAGATTCGACATTTTGATAATGTTCCTCCAACACCCGCTGCAAAATTGCTCCCGGTTCCACCCCCGCTTCCCCACCTTCGCAAAGAGGGGAGGAAACAGAAAGTTGAGACAACTCTTGCCCCCCCTTGGTAAGGGGTTGAGACAACTCTTGCCCCCCCTTGGTAAGGGGTTGAGACAACTCTTGCCCCCCCTTGGTAAGGGGTTGAGACAACTCTTGCCCCCCCTTGGT
>NZ_JADEXD010000190.1 GCF_015207285.1 Tychonema sp. LEGE 07203
GGGGGAGAGGGGGAGAGGGGGGATTTGCAATTGAAACTCCAACTAATTCGCCTCTTCCTTCTTCCTGCTTCCTTCTTCCTTCTTCCTTCGATGTTCTTCCTTCGATGTTCGATCGCACTATCTATGCTAAAACCGCAGGTGGAGAGATTGATTGGATTGATGGGTTTCAACAGCTAGCAAGCTTGGGTATCAAACGGTTGGCGATTCTGGGCGGAGGGAAACTGGTAGCTTCTGTGCTGGCTGCGGGCTTGGTAGACGAACTTTGGTTGACGGTGTGCCCGTTAATTTTGGGCGGCGCGGATGCACCGACTCCTGTTGAGGGCAAGGGTTTTTTGGCGGATTTGGCTCCGAAATTGGAACTTTTGGCGGTTAAACAGGTGGGGCAAGAGGTGTTTTTGCATTATAGAGTTGGGGCGGGCTAGAAGCCCACCCCACAACATTTGTGTGGCACAGGCATCTTGCCTGTGAATTACCACGAGCTTCGGGCGTATAACATCAAGGCCCAAGAAACCGGGTTTTTTGCTGAATCTGGTGGCTGCGATGAAAGATGTTGCCAAAAACCCGGTTTCTGACTACTCGCGATTCCCGGCGATCGAATAATTGTATTAACTTAAATGAAGTTCGATCGCTCTACACAGAAATTTCCCTATGCTGGAACAGCCAAAAACTCAATATTCTGTAGCCTGGATTAGCAAAATAGGCGAAATCCCCCAAGCCTCGTGGGATGCCTTGGCGATGCCGCTAAAAACTCCATTTCTAGAATGGGATTGGCTGAACAATCTCGAAATCTCCGGCAGCGCGTCAGGTAAAACCGGTTGGCTGCCATATCACTTGACTGTGTGGCGAGACAAACAGTTGATTGCTGGCGCGCCGCTTTATGTCAAAAGCCACAGCTACGGCGAATTTGTGTTCGACAATCAGTGGGCGGATTTAGCCCAGCGTTTGGGTGTTCAATACTATCCGAAGTTGATGGGAATGACACCGTTTACTCCTGCTGAAGGCTATCGGTTTTTGATTGCTGAAGGGGAAGATGAAGATGAGTTAACGGATGTCATGGTAAGCGCGATCGACCATTTTTGCGATCGCCACAATATCTCTGGCTGCAATTTCCTGTATGTCGATCCAGAATGGCGGCAGCGCATGGAAAACCGCGGTTTCAGCACTTGGCTGCACCACAGCTATATTTGGCAAAATCAAGGATATCAAAATTTTGACGGTTATTTAGGCGCGTTTAATGCCAACCAGCGCCGCAATATCAAACGCGAACGCAAGGCTGTTGATAAAGCTGGTTTGTTGGTAAAAACGCTGACGGGCGATGAAATTCCCCAAGCGATGTTTGCTCAAATGTATGCTTTTTATGAGAATACTTGCGATAAGTTTGGTTGGTGGGGCAGCAAGTATCTGACTAAGCGATTTTTTGAACAGTTGCACCACAATTATCGCGATCGAGTTTTGTTTGTCGCCGCTTACGACAAGGAAAATGATAGAGTGCCGGTGGGTATGTCGTTTTGTTTGTATAAGGGCGATCGGCTGTACGGGCGTTATTGGGGCAGTTTGCAGGAAATTGATTGCTTGCACTTCGATGCTTGTTACTATACACCGATCGAATGGGCGATCGGTCAGGGTATCCAAACCTTCGATCCCGGTGCGGGCGGGCGGCACAAAAAACGGCGCGGTTTTCCAGCGATGCCAAATTACAGTTTGCACAGATTTTACAACAACCGTCTGGCGCAAATTCTTAAGTCTTACATCGGTCAAATTAATGAAAGGGAACAGGAGGAAATTGATTTAGTTAATCAGGGTTTGCCTTTTAACTGACAGAAGAGCACCATTCTCAACAAGCTCTTAAAAACCGGGTTTCTGAACGAGAGATATAGGTTGTGATGCTAAATTTGCGGTCAGAAACCCGGTTTTTGCCACAGGTGCTCTTCTATCAGTTTTAATCAGCAGTCATCAGTCAGCAGTCATTAGTCAGCAGCCAGCGGGCATTTGAGCAGGGGTCATTGGTAATTGGTAATTGCCATTCAACAACTACAGTCCTGGACGCATCGAAACCCAAGAAACCGGGTTTTTTATCTAATTTGCCGGCTACGAAAGACGATCGTAAAAAAACCCGGTTTCTGACAGCGCTTGCGTAATACCAATTTCATAAAGTAGCGTTAGATATTACCCCCCCTTATTAAGGGCTAAGAGTTCATCTATAGCACATCTTTAGAAAAATGGTATATAGCCTTTCTCAGAAAGAAGAGGTAATGTCGGGCATCGGGCATCGGCCAAACAGGGCATTGGGCATCGGGCATCGGGCATCGGGCCTAAAAGCATCGGCCAAACAGGGCATCGGGCATCGGGCCTAAAAGCATCGTAATTGAAACCCACAAATAACCAATGACTAATGACTAATGACTAATGACTAATGACTAATGACTAATGACTAATGACTAATGACTGATGACTGATGACTAATGACTGATGACTGATGACTGATGACTAATTCAAAAATACTCTCCCGTCTTCTTGAATTTCCAACGATTTTGTGTCAGCGCCCAAGTCAGTTGTCGCCCCAAAACTAACTTGCAACATTCCCGGCATCGCGGTTGCTTGGGGCCGAACCAGCAGCAATCCGCCGTCTGGGCGCTGGTAGGTGAGGGTGATCGGTACTTTGAGGTTTTGGAGCAAAATTTCCGATTGTTCGCCTAGAGTGCGCGGTTGGGTAACTCCTAGGACTTGATAATTGATCAAAGCATTGGTGGTATTCACCAGTTTAATTACTACCATGCCTTCGGCAGGCGTAACTCGGGAAGCTGGCATGGGGAAGCGGGGAGGCGCGTCTGCGGGCGCGGCGGGCATCGCGTTGGGGCTGGGACTCTCGGCGGGCATCGGTTCGCTGACGGGCTTTCCAGTCGCGGGTTCTGGTTCGGAAACGGGTTTTCCTTGTTGGGGCGGAGGGCCGCCTGCTTGGGTAAGTGTCGCGAGACTGACGAGTAAACCGCTGCAGGTGGCTGCTAGCAGGCTGATTTTTTTGAACGGTAGATTGTGGCGAAACATAAGTAACTCCTCACAAGTTCGATCGAGATTTTCTAACAAATAGCATGGTAATCTATGCGGGAATTGAATTTTAATAGTTGTGTTTGGGTGTGAGTTAGGAGGAGTCAAGGTTTGAGGGGTAGATTTTTTTAACCGCAGAGGGCGCAGAGGGCGCAGAGAGGGAAGAGGGGATTTTTAGAGGCGGAATTGTTCTAATTTGTGGGTGGGGAGGGTGACGGTAACTGCGGTTCCTCGATCGACTTGGCTGTCTATGCGGATTTGGCCTCCGTGGTTTTCGACAATGGCTTTGGCGATGGCTAATCCCAAACCGGAACCGGCGGCGCTGCTGTGGGTGCGGGCGGGATCGGCGCGGTAAAATCGATCGAACAAATGCGGTAGCGCTTCTGGGGAAATGCCGGTGCCGGTGTCTGTTACTTTGATTTGCAGTGCAGAATTGATCGCGGACGAATTTCTTTTGTTTTTAGCTGCAAGCTGCAATTCTACTTGAATTTCGCCGCCTGATGGCGTGTACTGCACGGCGTTGCCGATGAGATTGGTAAACAGTCGGGCTAGTTGATCCCAGTCGCCCAAAACTGTAAAGTTATCTTCAACCTGTGGCGAATCGACTATTTCGAGGGAAAGAGAGAGGTTTTTAGCTGTGGCGGTGGCCTGTTGTTCTTCAATTACCTCGATCGACAAAGCGTCGAGGGGAACTTCAACCCACTGCTGCTGCACTATACCGCTGTCTTGTCTGGCTAAAAACAGCAAATCGTCAACCAACCGCCCCAAACGGCGCGTCAGGCGTTCGATTACCTGTAGCTGTTGGTGTTGCTGCGGTTCGATATCTGGTTCGGCCAAAGCTACTTGCACGTTAGTTTGAATAGTGGCGATCGGATTTCTGAGTTCGTGGGATGCGTCGGCGGTAAACTGTTTGAGGCGGCTGTAAGATTCCCGCACCGGTTCCATTGCCAATCCCGACAGCAACCAGCCAACAGCCGCCACGCCAATTAAAGTTAAACCCGCGCCCAAAATTAAATCTAAAATTAATTGGCGGATCGGTTTTGTTACCTCAAACCAAGGATGGCTTACTCGCAAATATCCCAAAACTTGGCGGCCGATTTCCACTCGCTTCGTAACTTGTCTGATGGAATAGTTTTGCTCCGAATGTAACTTATTATTCCTTACCCAAACTGTTTCGCCGGTGCGGTTGGCGTTAATCGGAATATTCAGCGGTTCCGACCAAGTAGACCACAGCAATTCCCCCGTAGGACTGAACCATTCTAAATCAATGCGGTCATCTTCTGCGGTATCGTTGCTGTCTCGAAAACTGGCTTGAATATTCACTTGCGACTTGGTTTGAGTTTTAGTAGCAGGGGAAGTTAACGGTTCAATAACAAGAGTTCGCTCTACTACTTCCACAACATGATTGAGAGTGTCGTCGATGCGATCGATTAAAGTATTGCGAACGTAGAAAAAGAAACCAGTGGCGAATACTAGCAACAATACAGCAGTAACGGCAGTGTACCAAATAGCGAGGCGGCGGCGGGTAGCTTGAAACATATTGCGAAGGAAGAAGGAAGAAGTCATTAGTCATTAGTCATTAGTCATTAGTCATTAGTCATTAGTCATTAGTCATTAGTCATTAGTCATTAGTCATTAGTCATTAGTCATTAGTCATTAGTCATTAGTCATTAGTCATCAGTCATTAGTGCTGTCCCCCCGGAGCTTTCCGTCCAACGTCATCAGGAAGAGGGAAGAGGGAAGAGGGAAAAAAAGAGCGAGATTATCTTCAAGCGATGCTGAACTAATAACCATTAAATAACTAAGCTGTTGCGGCATTGAAATTTTATGTAAAAAACAATAAAACTCTTGTGGGGAGTAGGGGTTGGGCACGAGAGCCCGCCCTGAATATGCAATTTAAATGCGCGACAGCTTATCAACGAACCATTCACAACTATAACGTTCTTCTCTTATTCTCTTATTCTCTTATTCTCTTCTTCTCTTTCTTGGTGTCCTAGGGCTTACGCGCCACTTCGCGAGCTTTGTGTCTAAGCGCTTCGCGCAGGCTACGCCAACGCGGTTAGTTCAAAAAAGCTGGGTTCGCAAATCATCCCGAAAAAATTCAAATAAGTTGGCATTATTAATACTTCAGACAGATGTAGAGTTAGCTCTCAGTATGGTAGGTTACTGGCTAAACTTTTTAGGTATAAAGCCTGTGAACAAATTTTTATTCCGCGCGGCGATCGGGCTGTTAATGGCATTTTTTGGGGCAATTACCTATTTTACCAGCGATGTAGAAAATCCCGTAACTGGAGAGAGACAGCGGGTGCAGCTTTCTCCGCGCCAAGAGGTAGTTTTGGGATTGCAGGCGCGAGACAAAATGGCCGCTCAATACGGGGGACTTTATCCCAGCCCAAAAATTCAGCAGTATGTCGATCGAGTAGGAGAGAAAGTGATCGAAGGTTCGGATGCCAAAAAAGCAGGTTATCCGTTTGAATTCTACCTGCTGCGCGACGCCAAAACTGTCAATGCTTTTGCTCTTCCGGGGGGACAAGTTTTCATTACCGCCGGACTCTTGCGGCGGCTGAATTCTGAGGCTCAGTTGGCTGCTGTACTGGGACACGAGGCCGGTCACGTTATCGGGCGACACGCTGCGGAACACTTGGCAAAACAGCAGTTGGGGAGGGCTTTGGTAACGGCGGTTGGGGTGGCGGCTAGCGACGAACGCGGTGGCGGCCAGCAGGCGGCATTAATTGCTCAAGCTGTCAATCAAGTTGTGAGTTTGCGCTACGGTAGATCGGATGAACTTGAGAGCGATCGGCTCGGTTTTCGGTTTATGACGGAGGCGGGTTACGATCCTAGAGGTATTGTTGAGCTGATGCAAATTCTCGGTGCTGCTAGGAATGGCGAAGCAGCGCCGGAGTTTTTGAGTTCTCACCCGAACCCTGAAAACCGAGTTCAAAAGTTGCAAGCTTTAATCGCCCAAAAATTCCCTAATGGCGTTCCTGCTAATTTGGTTTATGGACGCGAAGAGTTTGCGAAGAATGTGTCGGGCGGTTAGCCATAATTCTACTAGATATAACCGCGAAGACGCTCATAGTCCGTAGTAAGAAAAGAGAGAGGATTTTTAATAAATTATGAACCAATAAATCACCCTAACTATTAATTAATTATTGACACCTAAGCTGTCGGACAAATAAACATTGTATGTTCGGGGCGGGCTCTCCTGCCCAACCCCTACACCCGACAAGAAGGGGATTTTTTTGACATTCAATTTAAATGCACAACAGCTTATAACTCTGTTTTTTTCTTGTATTCCTTCGCGTCTTCGCCTCGAAAGCGGTTCGTTTTTAATCCTAAATCACTGCTGCCCGGTTAACCGACCGATCGAGTGAGGAAATCCGCCAAGGCAATTGATGCCTATTTGATGAGAAAATAGATGAATTAAACTAACTAAAATTCAAGGATGATAGTTTTCAATGGCTATTAAAGACCAGCCCAAACTACCTCGTTTTAGGCAAATTAGCAATATTTTGTTATTGCTCTCAAGTTTGTTTCTGCTGGCAAATATTTTTTTGCCCAACTTGTTCGGGGAGCAAATTCCGCGAGTTCCTTACAGCTTGTTCATCCATCAGGTTCAAGAACAAGATGTAGCTCGAGCTTCGGTAGGTCAAAATCAAATTCGCTACCAACTCAAAGGCGAAGGCGATGAACCCGGTCAGGTGCTGTCAACCACCCCGATTTTTGACCTGGATCTGCCTAAACTTTTACAAGAAAAAGGCGTTGAATTTGCGGCAACTCCTCCTTCTAAAAATGGCTGGATTGGCAGTGTTTTGAGCTGGGTGATTCCGCCGCTGATTTTTGTGGCGATTTTTCAATTTTTTATGAACCGGGGCGGTGGTGGGCCGCAGGGTGCGCTGTCGATCGGCAAAAGTAAAGCTAAGGTCTACGTGGAAGGTGAATCAGCGAAAATTACTTTTGCTGATGTGGCTGGAGTAGAGGAAGCTAAAACTGAATTGGTAGAGGTTGTTGAGTTCCTGAAAACTCCCGATCGCTTTACGGCAATTGGCGCGCGAATTCCGAAGGGCGTGCTGTTAGTCGGGCCTCCGGGAACTGGCAAAACGCTGTTGGCAAAAGCTGTGGCTGGTGAAGCGGGCGTGCCGTTTTTTAGTATCTCTGGTTCGGAGTTTGTGGAACTGTTTGTTGGTGTTGGTTCTGCAAGGGTTAGGGATTTATTCGAGCAGGCTAAGAAGCAGGCTCCTTGTATTATTTTCATTGATGAGTTGGATGCGATCGGCAAATCTCGCAGCACTAACGCTGCATTCGGCGGGAATGATGAGCGCGAACAAACTCTCAATCAACTGTTAACTGAAATGGACGGTTTTGCTGCTGGCAATACTACGGTAATTGTGCTGGCTGCTACTAACCGCCCGGAAAGTTTGGATGCTGCTTTGTTGCGCCCTGGCCGTTTCGATCGCCAAGTTTTGGTCGATCGCCCGGATTTATCTGGCCGCGAAGCAATTTTGAACATTCACTCTCAAACGGTGAAGTTGGGCCCGGATATTGACTTGAAGGCGATCGCGGCTCGCACCCCCGGTTTTTCGGGCGCAGATTTGGCAAATTTGGTCAATGAAGCTGCTTTGTTGGCTGCCCGCAACAAGCGCCTCACTGTAGCGCAGGAAGACTTTTATGAGGCGTTTGAGCGCGTTGTAGCTGGCTTGGAAAAGAAGAGCCGGGTGCTCAACGAAAAAGAGAAAAAGATTGTGGCTTACCACGAAGTGGGACACGCGATGGTTGGGGCTGTGATGACTGGCGGCGGCGAAGTTGCGAAAATCTCGATCGTGCCGCGCGGTATGGCTGCATTGGGTTACACGTTGCAGTTACCGACGGAAGACCGTTTCTTGTTGGATGAGTCGGAATTGCGCGGTCAAATTGCTACACTGTTGGGCGGGCGATCGGCTGAGGAAGTGGTGTTTGGTAGCATTACCACCGGCGCTTCCAACGACTTGCAAAGGGCGACGGATTTAGCTGAACGGATGGTGACAACTTACGGGATGAGTAAGGTTTTGGGGCCTCTTGCTTACGATCGCGGCCAACAAGCAATGTTCCTCAACGATGGTACGGGAAATCCGCGCCGTGCGGTGAGTGCTCAGACTGCTGAGGCGATCGACCAAGAAGTGAAGGAAATTGTCGAAACTGCACATCAGCAAGCTTTGGATATTCTGAAAGCTAATCGGGAATTGTTGGAAACAATTACGCAGCAACTGTTGGAAACTGAAGTAGTTGAAGGTGAGCAACTGCACAAATTCCTCGGTCAAGTGCGGCCTTTAGAGAAGGCTGCGGCTTCAGTTTAAAAGGGTTTGCACGGGGCCGAGAAACCGGGTTTTTACGATAATACTTTGCTGTAGGCGGCAGATTCGGAAAAAACCCGGTTTCTTTGTCGGAGTGCGTAAATCCTGTTTAATTAAACCGCAGGTTAACGCAGACGATCTTGCAAGATCGTCTGCGTTTTTTAGTGGTACGGGTGAGTTCCGCCGCTAGCCCGATCGACCAGTATCAACAGGCACTGCACGCGCCGAGGTGACTCCCGTGTCTGCCGGCGTGCCGATTCTAGTCGAAACCCCGGATTAGCCTTGTGGCAAAGGTTTACAGATTCCAGGAGCGCGATCGTCTCTGCACTCCTGGAATTTGTCAGCAATCGGCGGTTAAATGGTAACATAGGTTACAAAAGAAATTAGCAACTTACTGAAATTACTGAGAAAAATTGCTTTTTCCTGAAAACTCTTGCTAACGGTGTTGAACCTGTGAGAATATTCGGCTAGTAAAGTTAATCGCGATCGAGCTATGACTGTTCGGGTATATAGAACGCACGCTTACGAGACAACCCATGAGAACCGTATATTCGATCGCTTGCTAAACGAATTGGAACGGGCGTGGGGTGATTCGGATGATTTGATAATTCTGTTAGGAAATTTCTACTGTGATGGATGCGAAATTGATGCAGCAGTTATGAAAAAAAACAGCATTACTGTCATCGAGTTCAAAGACTACGGGGGAAATATTACTTTTTCAGAAAATGGACTGTGGCTTGCGGGGGAAGTTCAGGTTAGAGGGGGAAGCAAGCCAAATCCATTTATTCAAGTCAGAGATAACAAATTTGCGGTACTCAACAGTTTAAAAAGAATTAGCTTTTCGTCAGATAGACAACCAAATTTAAGATATATATCGGGGTTGGTGCTTTTTCACAAACCTATTACCTTTGACGAAGAACAGCTACCGCCTAATATTGAAAGGTGGTTTCATGTTGTTGACTTCGCTGGTACTGTACAGCGGTTATCTCAAATCACTAGCCGAGAAATCAATCTTTCTCATCAAGATTTAGCAAAGATAGTTCAACATTTTTCTATTCCTGATTATGTTCCTCCAGGATGGGGTACTAAAGCAATTACTGACTCTTTATCAGCAGTTGATACTGCTAAAATTGAGTTGCCTAATTCTCTAGAATCTGTAGTTTCTCGGATCGACCAATTTTTATGTTCTTCAAAGAAGATTTTAATCGTTACTGGGATGATGGGAACAGGTTTGCATCTTCTGCAAAAAGCGATTGCAGATAAATCTAGATCCTTAAGGCGAAATTGCTCGGTACTTGCACCTAACAGTAAAATTGCATCGGTTTATCCAGTTGAATCAAAGAGTATTTACTCGCATATCTTCACGAAAAACTATAAAGTAGAGAAGGATCTGCCGATCTATGGATTGAACAAAAATCAGGATACAGAGCAACAAGTTTACATTGTCGGTGATGCCCACTTGATATCTGATTCACAGTTGGAAAATGATGTTTTTCGTTACGGTAGCGGACAACTCCTTACAGATTTTTTGGAATATACGGAGATCGAAAAGACGAAAAGACAGGTGATTTTTATGGGCGATATGTTCCAGCTAACGAGAGGTAAAATTGATGAATCTGCACTGTCTTACGAGCGTTTGCAGGCTGCGATCGGCGGTGAGATAGAGCAAATCAATCTTGATTTTATACTTCCAGGACAAGAGCAAAATTTGTTTGTCAGAAATTGTCAACAAATTGCTCAAAGTATACACTGTGGCAGATTTAATCAGCTCGCAGCGATCGCCGATGACTCGAATTGCATCCAAATAGTCGATCGCGCTCGCGAACAGGAAGTATCGAAGGCTCTATTCCTGGAAGATTGTCGGTTCACCAAGTTTATAGTTTTCACCAACGAATCGGTTAACCGCATCAACAATCAGGTTAGACAAGAGTATTTGGGTTTAGGTAAAGAGATTGTTTCAGGTGATATCGTACATATCCACAACAGCCCTGTCGCACTCGATAGACAACAGCAAGAGCCAACTTATATATCAAATAACTCTTTTGCTGAAGTCCTAGAAGTTTATCCCAATACTTCACCCTTAAGCCAACCGCTGAAAGGACGCGAACAGCCAATTAGGGTGATTTTTCTGCGTCTTCGTGTGCGGTTACTTGAGAATGGGAAAGAGGTCGAATTTTACTGTCTGAGAGATTATTTGTATGCAGACAAGCCAGAACTTGATAAGGACACACTTATCGCTCTGCAGGTTTCAGCAATCAGCAGATTTAGACAACAACAGAAACAGGTAATAGAATCAGAGGAATCGGATAAATCTAACGAATTAGCAAAGTTTCTACGCAGCGATCCGCATTTAAACGCAGCCCGTCTGAGGTTCAGGGTAAGCTCATCTAATTTGGTATAAATTGTACTTGACAAAAAGACAACTATAGAAAACGTGGCATTTACGTATTAGCAATTCTATAATGCCTGAAAAGCTAAGTCATCAAGCGGTAAAACTCA
>NZ_JADEXD010000191.1 GCF_015207285.1 Tychonema sp. LEGE 07203
GTGTGGGTTTGGGGGCTTGGTAGGTGCGATCGACTATACTGCGAGCTTCTGCTGTTGTTAGTTCGCCCCGCACTAATTTTGAAAGAGTATCTTGCCCCTGCGGTTGGTAATCGATCAGTCTGACTGTGTTGTTAAAGGCGTTGTTGACGCTATTTCCCCTTTCGTCGATAAATTCTAGCTGTACCCAGTTTTTCCCTGGTTTGAATCCTTTAAGATATATAGGTTGCCATTGGTCGATCGCAAAGCTTTGGCCGTTGACTGTGGCTCGAATTTTCCAATCGAGTATTTCATCTTGGGAATTTTCTTGCGCCGCTTGGTGCGGGGGGGCATTTGTCAGGTAAAAGTCGAGCAGGATGGGTTCTGCCCCGTAGCTGCCTTGGGGGCTGCTGTACGTTAATAGGGGTAATGTTCGATCGGGATTGTTATCGTCTGTTTTTGTGAAAACGTGAAATGTCGTTTGCGCCCAAGCACCTTCGTTTTTAAAGCTTTCTTCCCAAGGGCGAGCGGCGAACACCCGCAGGGTATGGGTTCCGGGTTTTAAGTCCGAGAGTGTTAAAGGCTGGTTGATGTCGTAAACTGCTGCATAAGGTTGGTTGTCTAATAAAACTTGCAGGTGTGGCCCCAAGCCCAAGTTTGCCTCTTTAAAAATGGGTAAGTCCTTGACTTGGAACTGAACGGACACATTTATATCCTGAAGCACTTCGTCAGGTTTGGGATTCAAAATACTAATTTGAGGCTGATATATTTCTAGAGCCTGACGCAGTTGTTGAATGGCTCCTGGGGGAGAAACCTCTGAGATTGTGTTTGTTGGGGCGGTAGCTGAGCCGCTATTGTTCTCTGACTTGGGCAATTCGGGACGGCCCGCGCCACAACTTGCTAAACCGAAAATTAATATTGCTGTTGCGAACAATGCCAGCAGCCTGCCCGCAACCGTTCTTTGCCAATTGATGCCAATCACGCAACCATACTCCTAGAAGCCTTCTCATAGGGAACTATAGCCCAAAACTGAATTTACTATTGGGCAATTCTTGATACCCGTCTGCCCTCCATTGAGGCTCTGGGGGCGATCGATCTGAGCCTGCTAATAAGTCTCGCATCCATTTTCCCAAAAATCTCTAAATGACTATTCCTGAATTTCCTTATCTTTGAGTTTTGTAAATTTAATGGCAATACCCCTTGACTTTTGCAAGACACTGTGAAAATCAAAGGGATTATTACATCAAGAATTGAGGTTTTTTTAAGTATTGTTAACAAGCGATTAATCCTCCTCAAGCAAGCTTATAATTCATAAAGCTCCATCAAAAGGAGCAGCCGGATCGAACCTGAATCAAAAAGGCGATCGGCGGCTCCAAATAACGAGAAGAGTTGGCAGTACCCAGAGACATTGTTAGCGACACTGGGAAACTGGCTTCTAACCAGAAGCAAAACGCTTGGGGAGATGGTGCACCTGCATCTAACTCTGCAAAGAGTGAAGTGCAAGCATTGTCGGCGAACCGAGAATCCCCCGCAAAAAGCGCGGGGAGTGTCACATACAGTATTCAGTTCTCGTTCCTTGTCTTACCGAGAGGAGAGTCTTCATGACCATTAGTCCTCCAGAGCGAGAGGTAAAAGTTAGGGTAGTAGTCGATAAAGATCCCGTTCCAACTTCTTTCGAGAAGTGGTCTAAACCGGGACATTTCGACCGCACTCTAGCTAAGGGACCAAAAACCACCACTTGGATTTGGAACCTTCACGCTAACGCTCACGACTTCGACAGTCACACAAATGATTTAGAAGACGTTTCGCGCAAAATCTTTAGCGCTCACTTCGGCCACTTGGCAGTAATTTTCGTATGGTTGAGCGGCGCATATTTCCACGGCGCTAAATTCTCCAACTACGAAGCTTGGCTGACAGATCCTACAGCCATTAAGCCCAGCGCTCAAGTGGTCTGGCCGATTTTTGGTCAAGAAATTTTAAATGCAGATGTAGGCGGCGGCTTTCACGGAATTCAGATCACCTCTGGTCTGTTTCAACTGTGGCGCGCTAATGGCATCACTAACTCATACCAGCTATATTGCACTGCGATCGGCGCCTTGGTAATGGCAGCTTTGATGCTATTTGCCGGTTGGTTCCACTATCACGTCCGCGCTCCGAAACTGGAATGGTTTCAGAATGTCGAATCGATGATGAACCACCACTTGGCAGGTTTGCTAGGCTGCGGATGCTTGGGCTTTGCAGGACAGCAAATTCACGTTGCTCTGCCGATTAACGCTTGCATGGACGCGATCGATGCAGGTTCACCGCTGACAGTGGGCGGCAAGCTGATAAAAACAGTTGCTGACATCCCCCTGCCGCATGAGTGGATTTTGACACCGGGGTTGATGGCTGACATTTACCCGAGCTTCGCTAAAGGTTTAACTCCCTTCTTCACGCTCAACTGGGGCGCCTACGCAGACTTCCTGACCTTCAAAGGCGGTCTGAACCCCACTACAGGCGGTTTGTGGCTGACAGATACAGCGCACCACCACTTAGCTTTGGCAGTGCTGTTCATCGTCGCCGGACACTTCTATCGCACGAACTGGGGCATCGGCCACAGCTTCAAAGAAGTTCTGGAAGCTCACAAAGGCCCCTTCACTGGCGAAGGCCACAAGGGAATGTACGAAGTGTTCACACAGTCTTGGCACGCCCAACTGTCGTGGAACTTGGCATTGATGGGTTCTCTGAGCATCATCGTGGCTCACCACATGTACGCGATGCCTCCGTATCCGTACATCGCGACCGACTACCCGACTCAGCTATCCCTGTTCACCCACCACATGTGGATTGGCGGATTCCTGATAGTTGGCGGAGCGGCTCACGCAGCAATCTTCATGGTGCGGGACTACGATCCGGCAGTGCACGTTAATAACTTGCTCGACCGCGTAATCCGCCACAGAGATGCAATCATCTCTCACCTCAACTGGGTTTGCATATTCTTGGGCTTCCACAGTTTCGGTTTGTACGTTCACAACGATACAATGCGGGCTTTCGGTCGTCCTCAAGATTTGTTCTCGGATACCGGGATTCAGTTGCGTCCGATATTTGCCCAGTGGGTGCAAAACATCCACGCTTTGGCTCCGGGAACAACAGCGCCTAATGCTACGGAAATCGTCAGCCACGCTTTTGGCGGCGGTGCAGTAGTAGTCGGCGGCAAAATAGCGATGATGCCGATCGAATTGGGTACGGCGGACTTCTTGATCCACCACATCCACGCTTTCACCATTCACGTTACAGTCCTGATTCTTTTGAAGGGCGTGTTGTTTGCACGCAGTTCTCGCTTGGTTCCTGACAAAGGCAACTTGGGCTTCCGGTTCCCTTGCGACGGCCCCGGCCGTGGCGGCACCTGCCAAGTTTCTGGTTGGGATCACGTGTTCCTCGGCTTGTTCTGGATGTACAACTGCATCTCGATCGTGATTTTCCACTTTAGCTGGAAAATGCAGTCGGACGTGTGGGGAACAGTATCGCCAGACGGTACAATTTCTCACATCACCGGCGGCAACTTCGCACAAAGTGCGATCACGATTAACGGCTGGCTGCGGGACTTCCTGTGGGCGCAAGCTTCTCAGGTAATTCAGTCCTACGGTTCGGCACTGTCGGCCTACGGTCTGATGTTCCTAGCCGGACACTTCGTATTCGCTTTCAGCTTGATGTTCCTGTTCAGCGGCCGCGGCTACTGGCAAGAACTGATTGAGTCCATTGTTTGGGCTCATAACAAACTCAAAGTGTCTCCGTCGATTCAGCCTCGCGCTCTGAGCATTATTCAGGGTCGGGCAGTGGGTGTAGCTCACTACCTCCTGGGAGGAATTGTCACTACTTGGGCATTCTTCCTAGCGCGAATCATCTCGGTAGGGTAAACTACCTTTAGGTTTTGGATTCAGGATTTGGGAGCAATCTCAAACCCAGAATCCAAAGCTCGGAACCGAACCTCTTCAACGTTCAGGATTCAGGATTAATCAAGGCTTATGGCAACGAAATTTCCAAAATTTAGCCAAGACCTTGCCCAAGACCCGACCACACGGCGGATCTGGTACGGGATTGCCACAGCGCACGATTTTGAAAGCCACGATGGCATGACCGAAGAAAATCTTTACCAAAAGATTTTTGCTTCTCACTTCGGCCACCTAGCAATCATTTTCTTGTGGACTTCGGGCAGCCTGTTCCACGTAGCATGGCAAGGTAACTTTGAACAGTGGATTAAAGACCCCTTAAACGTCCGCCCGATCGCTCACGCGATTTGGGACCCGCAATTCGGTGCTCCAGCAGTAGAAGCTTTCACTCAAGCTGGCGCTTCTAACCCGGTGGACATCTCTTACTCCGGCGTATACCACTGGTGGTACACCCAAGGGGTTCGGACCAACGGCGACTTGTATCAAGGAGCTATCTTCTTGCTACTGCTGGCTTCTGTCATGCTGTTCGCAGGTTGGTTGCACCTCCAGCCCAAGTACCGCCCGAGCTTGTCTTGGTTCAAGAATGCTGAATCTCGCCTCAACCACCACTTGGCTGGTTTGTTCGGTGTCAGCTCTTTGGCTTGGACAGGTCACATGGTTCACGTCGCTATCCCCGAATCTCGCGGACAGCACGTAGGTTGGGACAACTTCCTTTCAACCCCGCCTCACCCGGCAGGTTTGGCTCCGTTCTTCACGGGTAACTGGGGCGTATACGCCGAAAACCCAGATGCAGCGAGCCATGTCTTCGGTACTGCCGAAGGCGCAGGAACAGCAATTCTGACTTTCTTGGGTGGCTTCCACCCTCAGACAGAATCTCTGTGGTTGACAGACATTGCTCACCACCACTTGGCGATCGCAGTTCTGTTTATCGTTGCCGGTCATATGTACCGGACTAACTTCGGTATCGGTCACAGCATCAAAGAAATGTGTGATGCCAAAGATTTCTTTGGCAAAAAAGTTGAAGGCCCGTTCAATATGCCTCACCAAGGCATTTACGAGACCTACAACAACTCGCTGCACTTCCAATTGGGTTGGCACCTCGCTGCTTTAGGCGTGATCACCTCCCTGGTAGCACAGCATATGTACGCGATGCCTCCCTACGCTTTCATGGCGCAGGATCACACGACAATGGCCGCGCTGTACACCCACCACCAGTACATTGCTGGTTTCATCATGGTCGGCGCTTTCGCCCACGGAGCTATCTTCTTGGTGCGGGACTACGATCCTGAAGCAAATAAAGGCAACGTGCTCGATCGCGTGTTGCAGCACAAAGAAGCGATTATCTCTCACTTGAGCTGGGTCTCGCTGTTCTTGGGCTTCCACACTCTCGGCCTGTACGTTCACAACGACGTTGTAGTCGCTTTCGGAACTCCCGAAAAACAAATCTTGATTGAACCAGTGTTCGCACAGTTCATTCAAGCCGCTCACGGAAAGGCTCTGTACGGCATGGACGTACTGTTGTCTAACCCTGACAGTATTGCTTCTACCGCTTGGCCGAACTACGCTAACGTGTGGCTCCCAGGCTGGTTGGACGGAATTAACAGCAGCACTAACTCTCTGTTCTTGGCGATCGGACCTGGCGATTTCTTGGTCCACCACGCGATCGCCCTAGGCTTGCACACCACCACCTTGATTTTGGTCAAGGGCGCTCTGGATGCACGCGGTTCTAAGCTGATGCCGGACAAAAAAGACTTCGGTTATGCTTTCCCTTGCGACGGCCCCGGCCGTGGCGGTACCTGCGATGTCTCTGCTTGGGACGCCATGTACCTGTCTGTCTTCTGGATGTTGAACACCCTAGCTTGGGTAACGTTCTACTGGCACTGGAAGCACCTAGGCATCTGGGAAGGTAACGTGGCTCAATTTAACGAGTCTTCTACCTACCTGATGGGCTGGTTCCGCGATTACCTCTGGCTGTATTCTTCTCAGTTGATCAACGGTTACAACCCTTACGGTACTAACAACCTGTCAGTCTGGGCCTGGATGTTCTTATTCGGACACCTGGTTTGGGCAACTGGTTTCATGTTCCTGATCTCTTGGAGAGGTTACTGGCAAGAGCTGATCGAGACTTTGGTTTGGGCTCACGAGCGCACTCCTTTGGCTAACTTGGTTCGCTGGAAAGACAAGCCTGTTGCTTTGTCCATCGTCCAAGGTCGTTTGGTTGGCTTAGTTCACTTTACTGTGGGCAACGTCCTCACTTACGCAGCCTTTGTAATTGCCGCGACGGCCGGGAAATTCGGGTAATTCCGAACTCTGGTTTCTAGGTAATTAAATGAAATCCCCTGCCTTCTGGCGGGGGATTTTTTTAGGTATAGAAGAAGGAAGAAGGAAGAAGGAAGAAGGAAGAAGGAAAATGCAGCCACGGTAATAGCTTCAGCGATCAAAAATGTCCTAACCGTCTTGGCGATTGCTATATTTGAGTTGATGGAAATGAGAAGCTAAAAGGGATTGGAACATACTATGAACGAGCAAAGACAACTTCCCGATCCAGAGAAAGTTAAGCAAACTGTTGCCATGCTTCGGGACAGCAATCTAATGCTGGAAGCTTGGACTCAAACACTAGATGAACTAATTGCAATGGTAGAAGCTGATATTCGCAACAGTCCGATTAATGTTCATCGGCGGGAGAATGCGAAGCGGTTGGCTGAATCTGTCAAGCAAAAATAAAAGTGCGATCGCAACTAAAATTTGTGAAATTTGTGAGGTAGTCTGCTGGAGCGAAGTCATGAAACAGTGGTATAAGGAAGACCTCGCATATATTCATGATGTTGGGCATAGCGATTATGCTCTCAAATCTGCGCCTGGTATATTGCATATCTTGGCTCAAAATCATCTACGGGAAGGTTTAATCGTAGATTTGGGTTGTGGCAGCGGATTATCAGCACTAGAATTCACAAAGGCTGGTTATCGTGTTCTGGGAGTTGATATTTCTGAGTCTTTGATTGCAATTGCTCGAAACAGAGTGCCCGAGGGTGAATTTCGGGTTGAGTCGTTGTTTAAAACTGATATTCCATCTTGTCATGCTGTTACTTCGATCGGCGAATGTTTGAACTATTTGTTTGATGCAGACAATAATAACGAAAACCTAGTTCAATTTTTTGATCGCATTTATCACGCCTTAATTTCGGGCGGTATTTTCATCTTTGATATTGCAGAACCTGGACAGATTTTATCAGAAAACACAACCAAAGGGTTTACAGAAGGAAAAGACTGGATAGTTTTAGTTGAAAAAGAGGAAAATCAACAGAATCAAACTTTAACTCGTCGCATCATTACTCTTCGTAAAGTAGGGGAAACCTACAGGCGAGATGATGAAATACACAGTTTGCGGTTGTACAAGGCAACAGATATTGCTGAAGCACTTCATAACGTAGGTTTCCAAGTTCAAATTGTACGCAGTTATGGTGATTGCAATCTGCCAAAAGCTCATGCAGGATTCATTGCACGTAAACCTATTTTAGATGGCAATCCGATCGCATAAGTGACTTTAGGGTCGATCGGATTTTTTACTTTGCTAAAAAGGCGATCGCCTTCTCGGCCATTCGGTACACTTCAGTTATCGGTGATATCGTTTCCGGTGGCATTAGAATGATTTAACCGGACCTAGAACGCAGAGAACACAGAGGGAGACAAGAGAGAGATGAATAATTCTGATGCAGCGCGGATTTGATACGAGAAGGTGTTGGGTAACGCTGACGCTAAACCCAACCTACCAGAAGTACGATCGCACAATTCACTATGCAACTCTACCTAGGGCTTGCTGAAGAATCATCGCACTTGACGCGGCGAAAGGTTATTCGAGCGCGATCGAGAGTAAAGTCGCTGCGATCGACAGGTAGAATAGGTCAAAACCCCTGCACAACCATCTGCGATTGCCTACAAAAAAGTTGAGCTTGCTCCCCTCCAATCCTTAGACTTTGAACTAGCCAGATGATAGGAGGCTTGTCTTGAAGTTCACTTAAGGACGGATTGTGAACTCTCAAGTCGAGTTCCACGTGCAGAACCCTGTTCGCTACATCAACGAGTAGCTTCTCTAACTTTTTATTCACTACGCTATAGGTTAACTTTTAAACAAAATCATGATGTCAAAATTTTTTAATTCTCAGACAAATTTTAGTCAGCAAGTCAAAGACTTTTAGTCAAACATCAACCAGGCATTGATTTTTAGTGATTAATGAAGTTAGAGAAATCAGATTTTTGATTTGTTTAAGAAATATTAAAAAATATGCTTTTCTAGAATTTGATGGTAAAGTCGAGCGATGAGGGGGCAAAATTGGAGCTTTTGCAGGGAAGATGAATTTTACCGGGAGGCTCTATTTCTGACAACATAACCAATAACCTAAATCATGTCTCAATTACTCAACCGCATCCCCGGACGAACCTATTTATTACTAGCAATCCTAATTTTTGCTGCGTCTAACTCTGTCACTCGCAAATTGACCGATTTAGGAGCCGAGAACCCGATCGACGGCAGAAATCCGATTTCATTTTGTAATGTTTTATTTGTAGGGAATCTCTGCGCGCTAGCAGTTTTATTCCTGGTTTATCGGCAGCAATGTACGGTAGAAAATTTGCGATCGATTCCGGGCAAAACTTGGTGGGGGTTGATGGCAGTTTCTTTGCTGTCTGGGGCTTTGGCTCCAGCATTAATTTTTATGGCGTTAGATGTAACTGCTGTCAATAATGTGGTGCTGATCGGACGTATTGAGCCTCCTCTGATTTTAGCGCTGTCGATTTTGATTTTGGGCGATCGCGTTAATTTTTGGGTGATTGGCGGGGCGATAGTTTCGTTTGTGGGTGTTGCACTGACTATTTTGTTGCAGGCACCAACCGCCGATATGATGGACGCGGGCGGATTGACGATCGGCAGAGGCGAATTCATGGCAGCAGGAGGGGCAATCGCCTTAGCTATTTCGACGATTATTAGTAAAGTCACGCTCAAACAAATTCCGTTAGGATTGTTCGCGACGATCAGAACTACACTGGGAACAGTTGTTTTCTTTATTATCGTTTTAATCTTATATACTCCCACCCACTTTATTGATGTTTTTTCGCCCTTCCTCTGGCAGTGGATGCTCATCTACGGTGCAATTATTATTGTCGGCGGACAATTGTGCTGGTTTACCGGACTAAAAACGGCTGGCGCGGCAGATGTATCCCTCGCCAGTTCGTTTAGTCCGATCGCGGGAATTTTAGCTGCCTATTTGATTTTATCCGAAACACCAACCGCGGCTCAATACATCGGTGGCAGCATCATTTTGATCGGGATCGTTCTCAATCAAATTGGTGTTTTTCGCAAGCAGGAGTCGGCGTCGGAACCTCTTGTTAGTCCGGCAAAAGAGATGGACATGGAAGTGGGATTCAAAGGGATTTAATATAGGAGCGATCGCCCGAATCTCGAAAACTCAAGGTCGATCGGCTATTCCTCCAAAATCTCTACCAAATCCTCAATCATAATATCGAAAATGCGAGCCAACCTATGTAAGTAGGCGAAATTAACGGTTGTCATGCCTTGACATTGGGCATAGTTTCTGATCGTGCTGTAACCAATGCCCGATCGATCTGAAACTTCCTTAAGCGTCCATCCATTCTGCTCTGCAAACTCCCGAATCCGCAACCTAACTAAGCCTTTACTCATACTTACTTGACAAATGACAATCTGCTGTCGTTTAATATTAGATATCTGAAAAAGCGATCGGCTATTCTTCCAAAACCTCAACCAAATCCTCAATCATCACATCAAAAGTTCGAGCTAACCTCCGCAGGCAAGTAAAGTCTACCATTGCCATTTCAGGACGACGAGCATAGCTTCTGACGGTGCTATAAATTACCCCAGAGCGATCGGATACTTCCTTAAGCGTCCAGCCCTTCTCCGCCGCTAGTTCCCGAATTTTTAGCCTGACTAAACCCATGCTTGACAGTTGATGCAATTGCGTCGTACACTTTTATATGTAAAGAGCGATCGCCCCCCGGCCTCGAAAACTAAAAGGCGATCGTTTATTAAACCTCATCTGGACAGATAATCTCTGTCCTCCACACCGACCATCAAGAGATTTACTCTCTATCGACAGGTGCATTTACCATATCCATAGGTCTACCAGCCATGATATCAGAAAATCAGTCAAAATCGCGCACGATCGCAGAATCAAAGATAATTCATAAATCCCCCATCCTGCATCCGCTGGCGCGATTCGTCACCGAAGAAACAGTCGCACTGCTGTTCGATATCGCAGTAGACGAGATTTACCGCATCGAATGCTGCCGCTACATGGTTTACGTGCACGGTAAAAGCATCAGCCGCTTTGTCAGCTACGCCGATTTTCCCCCAATTCTAGAAGTAAAGCCGATCGCCCTTCAAGATTTTGGCAGATGGTACAAACGCTGGAAAAGCAAGCTAGCACCGGCATTTTGGACTAAATTTTACACGCACAAGTTTAAAAAAGCTGTTTCAGTTGACAGATTACTGGAGTGGGGGCTCTTGGTAGCTAATGTTAAATCGGTTATTTCTGGGGCCGCGCTGCAACAGCTACGAGATGTTTATGCGGCAGAAAAAGATTTGATGGAAAATTTTTAAAGGGCGATCGCACGATAAACTGTGAGAATGGGCACAGGCACAATTAAAAATGTAAAACTAAATATACAGAAAAGTTTTAATGGCTGAGAATACCGTGAAAATAGATATCTCATTTCAATCACTGGTAGAAGCAATTTCGTCACTGGAACCTGGGGGGGTGACAACCCGCCTGAAACCCATAGTTAGTAAGGATTGAGCCAACTTGTGGTAAAAAAAGATAGGCAGCAGAATTGTTACACGCTTGCCTATCCCAAAAAATAATGATACCAACATTC
>NZ_JADEXD010000008.1 GCF_015207285.1 Tychonema sp. LEGE 07203
TTGAGTTTTACCGCTTGATGACTTAGCTTTTCAGGCATTATAGAATTGCTAATACGTAAATGCCACGTTTTCTATAGTTGTCTTTTTGTCAAGTACAATTTATACCAAATTAGATGAGCTTACCCTGCTGGTTGACTTTACTTGCAAATTGGCGATCGCCGAACAATAGCACAAACAGTTCGCGATCGCAACCAAAGAAACCGGGTTTTTTCGCAAATCTGGGCGCTGTAAAGCGTTTTCTCGTAAAAACCCGGTTTCTGACCACCCGGTTTCTGACCACCCGTGCGATCGCGAACTAATAAATAAGTAGACCAAGAAAAAAAACAGAGCACTTATATCTTCAACCCTTGACTTGCGGGTTTTTTCAGTGTAGAAGCGGTTGAAATCGCCGAATGTTAATATTAAACTCAATCTAAAATCTAAAATCTAAAATCTAAAATCGAATGACAAACCCCAGCGAATACCGGCAAAGACGCGAACAGTTAATGGCAAAAATTGGCAGCGGGACAGCGATATTTCGCAGCGCCCCCGCAGCCGTCATGCACAACGATGTAGAATACGCCTACCGACAAGATAGCGATTTTTTTTACTTAACAGGTTTCAAGGAAGCGGGGGCGGTAGCAGTGCTCGCGCCGCACCACGAAGAACACAAATTTCTCCTCTTCGTGCAGCCAAAAGACTTGGAAAAAGAAACTTGGCACGGTTATCGCGCTGGAGTAGAAGGTGCTAAGGAGTTGTACGGCGCAGATGAAGCGTTTCCCATCGCCGAACTTGCCGAAAAATTGCCAAAATTTCTAGAAAAGGCCGATCGCATATACTATCACTTCGGGCGCGATCGCACCTTCAACCAAACAATCCTCAATCACTGGCAAAGATTGATGGCAACCTACCCGAAACGCGGTACAGGGCCAACAGCAATCGAAGATTCCAACATCATTTTACACCCGATGCGGCTGGTGAAAAGCGAAACAGAATTAGCATCAATGCGGAAAGCAGCTAATATCTCAGTTGTCGCCCACAACCGCGCCCAAGAATTCGCTAAACCTGGCAAGTACGAATACGAAATTCAAGCAGAAATCGAACATATTTTTGGCATGAATGGTGCCACTTCCGCTTATCCTTCCATTGTTGCATCCGGTAACAATGCCTGCGTCCTCCACTACATCGAAAACAACCGCCAAATACAGGAAAATGATTTGCTGCTAATAGATGCCGGTTGTGCTTGCAACTACTACAACGCCGACATTACTCGCACCTTTCCTATTAGCGGCAAATTCACCGCCGAACAACAGATTATTTACGACTTAGTTTTGCAAGCACAATTGCAGGCAATCAGTCAAGTATATCCGGGAAATCCTTACAGCAAAATTCACGAAACAGCAGTCCGCGTTTTGGTGGAAGGTTTAATGGATTTAAAACTTTTGGTCGGCGACATTGAAGAGATAATTAAAGAGGAGAAGTACAAGCCGTTTTATATGCACCGCACCGGACATTGGCTGGGATTGGACGTGCACGATGTCGGCGTTTATCAGTACGGCGAAAATCCGCAAGTTTTGCAGGCGGGACAAGTGCTGACGGTGGAACCGGGAATTTATATTTCTCCTTATATTAAACCCGTAGAAGGACAGCCGGAGGTTCCTGAAAAATGGCGCGGTATTGGTGTGAGAATTGAAGATGATGTTTTGGTGACAGTTGACAATCACGAAGTCTTGACGGCGGGAGTTCCTAAATGATTGTTGATTGTTGACTGTTGACTGTTGGCTGTTGACTGTTGGCTGTTGGCTGTTGACTGTTGCGGCATTTAAATTGTATGTTAAAACAAATCAATGAGTGGGGTGTCCCGCCCGCCCTGAATATACAATTTAAATGCGCGACAGCTTATTTCTTCTTTATTATTTGTTGGTTATAATTCCGAATTACCAACTGCCAACTACCAACAGCCAACTGCCAACTACCAACAGCCAACTGCCAAACAAACAGCCCTTATGTGTATCGATCCTGCAGACAACGCACGGCGTAGCTATCCCGCAGGGAATCGACCTCTCGAAACCTGCGAAGCATTAGTAGCAGAGCAAAGCGCGAAAATTCGGCAACTCGAAGAACAGTTGCAACAGCAGAGAGAATTGTGCCAGAAATTAGCAGCACAACTTAAAGCAGTAGAAAATTCCAACTCTGCAGGTTGTGTAACTGAATTGGATATCGCCGACGATCGCACTGAATTAATCGCATCTCTGGAAAAAAGCCAGGAAATGTACCGAACTCTGATCGAACATTATCCGAATGGCTCGGTGTTTTTGTTCGATCGCGATTTGCGCTATACTCTGGTTGACGGTCAAGGTTTGGCAGTAGCTGGTTGGTCTAAAGAACAGTTGGAAGGCAAAACATTGCAGGAAGTATCGCCACCTGAAGATTTGCATCTTTTTGAAACTCAATATCGCGCGGCTTTGGCAGGAGAAGAAAATACTTTTGAATATAAATACCGCGATCGCTTTTATTCAATAACAATTTCTCCAGTCAAAAACGACCGACAAGAAGTTTTTGCAGGCATGGTAGTTACTCAAGATATTAGCGATAAAAAGCAGGCAGAATTCGCGATGCAGCGCCTGCAGAACGAGCTAGAAATAAAATATAATAAGCGCACTGAAGATTTAAGAATAGCCAACCAACAATTGCGGGAAGAAATTATCGAACGCTGGCGCGCTGAAGAATTTTTGCGGGAAAGCCAGCAACAGCTAGAATTGTTTTTTTCTCAATCTTTAGATGGCTTTTTTTTTATGATGCTGGAGGAACCAGTCCACTGGAACAATGCCGCTGACAAGGAAAAAGTTTTGGATTACGTATTTGCTAGCGGGCGGATAACGAAGGCAAACGATGCTTTGATAGCTCAATACGGAACTACTCGGGAAGAATTGATTGGCAAAACAATTAACTTTTTTTTGTCCCACAACTTGGCTGGCTGCAGAGAGATGTTCAGACAATTTTTTGATGCTGGCAGAATTCACATCGAAAATGACAATCGCAAGTTTGACGGGGAGAGAATTTGGGTAGAAGGCGACTATATTTGCATTTACGATTCCCTGGAAAGAATCGTAGGTTATTTTGGCGTGCAGCGGGATGTTAGCGATGCCGTGGCGGTAGCTACGCAACGCAAACAAGCTGAAGCAGCACTGAAAGAAAGCGAAGAAAGATTCAGACAGCTAGCAGAAAATATTGAAAGCGTGTTTTGGATGGTAGGCATTCAACCCCAGGAAATTATTTATATCAGTCCGGGTTACGAAAAAATTTGGGGCAGAAGCTGCGCTGAATTGTATGCTGCGGGGCGCTTTATTGCAGATTCCATCCATCCAGAAGATCGAGATCGCGTTGTTGCTACATTGACTAAAAAAATTGTAGCTGAGGACGAGATGGAATATCGAATTGTCAGGTCGGATGGCGAAATTCGCTGGATTCGCGATCGGGCTTTTCCTATTATAGATCGAGCTGGTCAAGTTTACCGCATCGTTGGCATTGCAGAAGATATTAGCCAAAACAAACAGGCCGAAAAAGCGCTCCGTGAAAGTGAAGAACGCTTCCGCCAGCTAGCAGAAAATATCCAAGATTCCTTCTGGTTAGTTTCTGCTGAATTGACAGATTTATTGTATGTAAGTCCCGCTTACGAACAAATTTGGGGGCGCAGTCGCGAAGAATTGTATGCAGAGCCCTTAAAAATGATGGAGTGGGTGCATCCAGAAGATAAACATTTGCTGCAAGAGGCAATGGGGCGAGTGTTGCAGGGCGAGTCTACCTATACCGAATATCGGATTTTTATGCCAGACGGCACTATTCGCTGGGTGTGCGATCGAGCTTTTCCTATTTACGATGAATCGGGCAACATTTACCGCATCGCGGGTATTTGCGAAGATATTAGCGATCGCAAACTGACTTCTGCCCGCATCCAAGCAGCACTCCGCGAAAAAAAAGTATTGCTCAAAGAAATTCACCACCGAGTCAAAAATAATATGCAGGTAATTTCCAGCCTGCTGCAATTACAAGCTCAATACATTGAAGACGAACCGACGCTAGCTTTATTTGAAGAAAGTCAGACGCGCATCCATTCAATGGCTTTGATTCACGAGCAACTGTATCAATCTGAAAATCTCGATCGGATCGATCTCCAGCCCTACGTAGAAAACTTGGTAGCTAATTTGTATCAATCTTTTGGTTGCGGCAACACTTCCATCCAATTCAATCTCAACGTTGACCCAATTTTTTTAAATATAGAAACAGCAATTCCTTGCGGTTTAATTATTAACGAACTGGTTTCTAACTCCTTGAAATATGCTTTTAGCCAAAGTTTGACCGGAGAAATTAATATTGATTTTTTTTATGAAATAACTTCTCAGCATTTTCACTTAAGTATTCAAGACAACGGCAGCGGATTCCCTCCGGGTTTTGACGTAGAGAATACCGAATCGTTAGGATTGCGATTAGTGCGGATGTTGACCAGCCAATTAGATGGAACCCTTGTTGTTGACAGTGAGTGCGGAACTTGTTACCATATTAGTTTCGTTGAACTAAAATATCGGATGCGCCTTTAACAAAAGAATATGAGCCCTATAAAAATTTTGGTTGTAGAAGACGAAGTTATTGTCGCAGCCGACATAGCAGGCCGATTAAAAAAACTGGGTTATGCAGTAATAGCTACAGTTGTTTCAGGGGAAGAAGCTATTAAAAAAGTCACAGAAGAACGACCAGACTTAGTGTTGATGGATATCGTGCTAAAAGGTGAGATGGACGGCGTAACAGCCGCCGAAAAAATCAGAGCCAAGGTTGATGTACCGACAATATTTTTAACAGCTTATGCCGATGATAAGACGTTGCAAAGAGCGAAAATTACAGATCCATTTGGTTATATTATCAAACCTTTTCAACAAAATGATTTGCGAGTGGCGATCGAGATTGCTTTGCACAGGCACTCCATCGAAGCCAAGATGCGAGAATCTCTGAAAGTTTCGGAAGCAACTAGAGAGTCGCTGGCAGAAAAATCGCACCGCCAAAACCAGTATATTTCAATGGCTGCTCACGAATTGCGTAACCCGCTCAACGCGATTTTAATCTCTGCGGAACTCTTAAAGATCGATCGCACTCGCAGCAGTGACGAATCCCAAGTCAAAACCCTGCGGCTGGTGCACTCAGCTACCCAAAAGATGAACCAGCTAATCGACGATATGCTGTTCGTGGGCAGAGCAGAATCAGGTAAACTCAAATGCAATCCATTCCCGATAAATTTAGTCGAATTTTGTCAAGAGTTGCTGGCTCAATTGCAGTTAGGAAATGAAGCCCACAAACTAACATTAATCCCGTCTGACGTTACCAGCGCGATTTTAGACCAACAACTGCTGTACTGCATTATTTCTAACTTAATTGTCAACGCCATCAAATATTCCCCAAACGGCGGTGAAGTCAGCTTGGAATTGGAATACCTTCAAGCAGGCGGTGGAGACAAAGAAGCTATTTTCTGTTTGTCTCCTGAGTGTTTAATTCCCAATTCCAATTTTACAAAAATTAATTCTCCTTCACTAATTATCCGCATCCGAGACGAAGGTATCGGCATCCCAGAAACCGAAGTCGGGAAAATATTTGAAATGTTCTACCGCTGCAAGAATACTGAGAGGATTAAAGGTAACGGTTTGGGATTGACGATTGTTAAAAAAGCTGTGGATTTGCAAGGAGGTGCGATCGGCTGCGAAAGCAAAATCGGCATCGGTACTACCTTTACAGTCGCGCTTCCTTACATTGCACTTTCCTCTAAAAGTCATAGATAAGACTTATCTAATCATCAAAATATGGTAAAATCCACTCAACCGCCGCCGCTAAATTTGCTGCAATAAAATCCGGTTTAGTATGGTGCTGATACTTGCCGCTCAACACGCTTTCCCCGTAACCAGTCTGCACCAAAATACCAGTACAGCCGGCATTGTGAGCCAGATCCACATCAGTTGCTTTGTCTCCCACCATAAAACTGTTCTGTAAATCCAAATTGTGTTCCCAAGCGGCGGCTACCAACATCCCTGTATTCGGTTTTCGCCAAGTAGTATATCGTGTAAATTCTGAGTTTATTCCACCTTCGGCTTCGCTCAAATAAGGGCAGTAATAAAGAGCGTCTAAGGTCGCTCCTGCTTCATTTTTTAATAGTTGACAAAGGCGTTTGTGCAAAGCTTCAACGTGGCTGACTGGATAATAATTTCTCGCCGGGCCAGATTGATTGGAAACCAGACAGCAAAATATTTTGTGGTCATTTAAACGGCGTACAGCTTGGGCTATTCCTGGGATTAAATGCAAATCTTCTACTTTGTGGATGTAGCCCGCTTCAATGTTGAGTACGCCATCTCTGTCCAGAAATACTGCTCGTTTCATATATAATTCATTAAAAATTGGGTGATGAATTGTCAAGTTTTATGGTTAAATTAGTGGTTCCCAATTACAGATAGACTCTGGCTCGATCGGGCAGGTTTTGGGTGCGATCGGATTTCCGTTGAGTTCGAGATCGGTCAGTCTAGTCAAGGATGCTAGCGGTTTGATGTCGCTGATTTTATTGTCTCTGAGGTTGAGCCAAGTCAGGTTAGTCAAGGATGCTAGCGGTTTGATGTCGCTGATTTTATTGTAGTTGATGATGAGCCAATCCAGGTTAGTCAAGGATGCTAGCGGTTTGAGATCGCTGATTTCATTGCCGCTGAGGATGAGCCGAGTCAGGTTAGTTAAGGATGCTAGCGGTTTGAGATCGCTGATTTGGTTGTCGCTGAGGACGAGCCGAGTCAGGTTAGTTAAGGATGCTAGCGGTTTGATGTCGCTGATTTGGTTGTCGTTGAGGTAAAGCCAATCCAGGTTAGTCAAGGATGCTAGCGGTTTGATGTCGCTGATTTGGTTGCCGTTGAGCCATATCCCAGTCAGGTTAGTCAAGGATGCTAGCGGTTTGAGATCGCTGATTTGACGCTCGAAGCCGAGGTTGAGTTGCGTGAGACTAGAAAGTTTCTGATTAGCCAGATCGCACTCAGTAGTCCCCGCTTCCTTCAATAGCGCCTCAACAGTATATTTAGCTTCTGGACTCAAAGAAGCTTTTCGGCGACACCAATCCGCAAATGTTAGTCCACTATTTCGCGGTTGCCGATCGGCGACTAATGCGGAAGGTTTATTGTTTCCCGGTTGCGGATCTGCGGCTAACTCGGAAGGTTTATTTCCACATGATGCTAGGCTGAGCGCACTACAAGTAACTGCTATCAACTTTGGTAAATTCATGTGTTTGTGTGCCACTATAAGGGTCATCATCTTGTACATCTAACTTTCTGATACATGAAAATCCGACAAAAGTTTAAAAAATTTTGTTCGCAGTAAGGACTTCTGTCATTTTTGATCTTACCCAAATCTGCCTTGAGGACTTTAGTCCTTACTACGAACTTTTGGGAGGACTTTAGTCCTTACTGCGAACCTTTGTTTTTAACCGCCCCAAACTTTCTTTAAAACTTCTTGAGGAGAGATGTCTGCCATTTTGCCAGTAGGAGATTTAACTCCCAAAAATCGATCGCTCTTTGGCAACAATTTCGCCGGTTCAGTCGGGCCGAACAAAGCTATTGTATAAGTTTGCACCGCCACCGCTAAGTGCATCGGCGCACTGTCAGTGCATATCATCAAATTAGCTGCAGCAATGGTGGCCGCCAACTTGCCAACATCATCCGGCGAGATTACTTTCAGCTTCGGACACAACTGAACTAACTTGGTCACGAAAGCTTCATCTTCGGGGCCTTTCACCACAACAACGGGCAAATTAGGCTGCCGCTGCTGACAGTCTTCAATTATTTGTTTCCAGTTGTCTGTAGGGTAAATTTTGTCAATACCTTTAGACAGGGCTAGCTGACTGGAACCGCCGTGAATTAGAATGTAACCGCTTTCTTTTACACCCAGCCTCTGCTGTTCGGCTTCCGCCCACTGAATGTCCTGTTTTGGTACATTAATTGCTAGGGGCGGACAAGGATTTTCAATGTTGAATCCTTGGAGCAAATCGTGGTACATTGAAGCTGCGTACTGTTCTGTTTTGAGCGGTACGGGATCGGTGAGAAATAAACCATTGTTGCTTCCTGCATAGCCAACTCTTTGGGGAATTCCAGTCAGCCACAGCAAAAGTCCTACAGTCCACCGCTGGCCGAGTGAAATCACTGCTTCGTATTCGCGATCGCGAATTACGCCCAGTAAATTGCCCCAATCTGCCATAGAGTTGCGGTCTTTGAAATTGTACGTCAAAACTTCTTTGACGGACTTGCAGACTCGGTAAGCACTTTTTGCCCTCGGTTCCACGATGACATCAATCTGAGAGTCTGGATAAGACTGCTTGAGGTCGTCAAGAGTGGGGAAAAATAAAATTTGGTCGCCAATCCCGCCAGGGACAAGTGCTAGTATTCGCATCATAAACGATCGGGCTATTGTTGATCGAGGTAGCTCTCCGAGATCGGTCTTCGGCTATCAGCTTATAGTATTTTTAGAGTTTAAAAGCTACTGGCCGATAACTAAACAACTGACTCAAAAGTACAGGACGCTCTTATTATATATATCTAGTTGGGTTAAAACGGTTAGTTAATGCACTTATTAATTGCGGCGGCGGGTTCGGGGCGACGGATGGGGAGTCAGCGGAACAAACTGCTGCTGACTTTGCTCTCTAAACCTTTGCTGAGTTGGACTTTGGCTGCTGCTGAAGCTTCGCAGCAGATTAGCTGGATCGGCATCATGGGCCAGCCTGATGATTTTCCAGATTTTAAGGCAATTTTGGGCGATTTAGCTTTGGTGAAGCCCGTGGAACTGATTTTGGGAGGCGCTACCAGACAAGAGTCAGTTTACAACGGTTTGCAGGCTTTGCCGCCCAAGGCCGATCGAGTGTTGATTCACGACGGCGCGAGGTGTTTGGCAACTGCTGAATTGTTCGATCGCTCGGCAGAGGCTCTGTTGGGCTGTCCGGGCTTGATTGTCGCCGTCCCGGTCAAGGATACAATTAAGGTGGTGGACGAGTCTAGAATCGTGCGAGACACGCCGGACAGGAGCAATTTGTGGGCGGCCCAGACTCCCCAAGGATTTGAAGTGAAATTGTTAAAGCAGTGTCACGAACAAGGGCGACAGCAGGGTTGGGAAGTTACAGACGATGCCGCTTTGTTTGAAAAATGCGGTTTAGCAGTGCGAATTGTCGAGGGGGAAGAGACGAATTTGAAGGTGACAACGCCCGTTGATTTGAGCGTAGCAGAATTCATTTTGCGCCAAAGATTCGGATAAATTATTATCAACGGATGCCGGCTGGTTTGGTCTGACAAGCAGCGGTTGAAGCCGCCGATTCTTCTTTCACAAACCTGTTTGTTTCGCTTTTTGATGTTTTTTTCAAAGCAACTGTTCCCGGATTTTTGGGTAGTTATGTGTGACTTGTTGAGGAACAGGCCGGAGAGCCTGTTCTTGACTGTGGTACAAGATGTCAGTTAAAACTGATTGCACCCTTCGTGTGGAAGCTCTTAAAAACCGGGTTTCTGAACGAAAGATATAGGTTGTGATGCGGTTTTTGCGGTCAGAAACCCGGTTTTTGCCACAGGTGCAATATCTCAGTTAAAACTGATTGCACCCTTCGTGTGGAAGCTCTTAAAAACCGGGTTTCTGAACGAGAGATATAGGTTGTGATGCGGTTTTTGCGGTCAGAAACCCGGTTTTTGCCACAGGTGCAATATCTCAGTTAAAACTGACAGAAGAGCACCATTCGTGTGGAAGCTTTTTATGGGCGGGCTCTCCTGCCCAACCCCTACTCCCCACAAGAAAATGCACTTGTTGACAGAACAGGCCGGACAGCCTGTTCTTGACAATTGTGCAAGATGTCAGTTCGATCGCATTTGTACTGATTTTTTTCTGCTCCTAGACGCTTGAGATTGCACCTTTTTTAGGAAATGAATCAGCCCAACCCAATTTTCTGATAAAAAAAAATCAGGGTGAGCGAACACTCGTCGAGCAATATTTGCCCGTTAGGGACCCGTCGCCAGCGGTTTTTTTCGCTAAACAACCAAACTCTAGAACGCTTATAGATGAGTTTGCTTGTCCGGCGGTAGCAAGTAGGGGAAACTGTAAGTAGCAAGTCAGTCCCAGTACGGGCCCAAAGCACTTAAAAACAGTGTTTTGCTCGACTATTCCTAGAGAGGAACTATTGAATGGCTGAAAGTATTGATAGTTCGTTAGGTTTGATATCGTTGACCGTTGCATCGTCAGGTGATTTAACCGGCTCTAGTACACAGAGTACACAGAGTCCGAGAATATATATCTGAATCATTCCGATGAAGAGAGGATTTGATATGAGATGGGTTTTCAAATCGGGACTTAGGTATCAAAACCTGCACAAATCGGGTTTTTAACAGGATTCTTGGGCTAGGACGAATAATTTTCTCCAAAAACCAAGGTGATGGCTATCGGTGCGTAAGTTCTACAAATGTTAAGTCTTTTGTCAAGGAGATATCAACTCTGAGCAATCCAGAAGTTTCGGGCAACTTGGGTGTTTCACCTACAGCTTTGCTCCCCCAACTGTCGATCGGTATTTTTGTTCGCTCACAGGAACTCGCAGGCTCGGCGATCGCTCTTTTGAGGGACGAGCGCTATGCTTTAACGCACATGAAGTCGGCAATGGAGTTTTTGGGACTCCTGAAACACAATTACCACCTCGATTGTTTGGTTGTTGAGGTAGATGGGGATCGGCGCGCGCTTCTGAGCAAGCTGCAAGAACGATCGCTCTTTTTGCCTGCTGTGATTTTTTCGCCCCAGCCGGCGGAGGATGGAATACCACAACCACCACCTTCAGATAATTTTGAGGCCGCGCCCAGTACCGCCGACAACAGTCAAGAACAAAGTTGTACTTTTTTTTATCACCCTGCTGAGGTGCAACTGCCGATCGCCCGAGCGAGCGAAATAGCTGAAAGTATCGATCGGGCGATCGGACAATTTCTCAAACTTTCAACTTTGGTTCCAGTCAACAACCAATCCGCCAGCGTCGATGCGACAACCCAATTGACAGCTCAAAGTTTGCTAAGCCGACAGCAGCGGCGACTTGCAGAAAAATTACGGGAGCGATTAGGATACTTAGGTGTGTATTATAAAAGAAACTCCCAGATTTTTTTGCGAAATCTGTCTGAGTCAGACAAGCAAAAGTTTTTGGAGCAACTCAAGTCAAGTTATCGCGACATCGTTTTACATTATTTTTCCGAAGATAGTTCGGTCAACAATCAAATAGATGAATTTGTGAATTTGGCTTTTTTTGCTGACGTTGCCGTGACTCAAATTGTAGAAATTCACATGGAATTGATGGAGGAATTTGCTAAGCAGCTAAAATTAGAAGGGCGCAGCGAGGAAATATTGCTCGACTACCGCTTGACTCTGATTGACGCGATCGCTCATCTGTGCGAGATGTACAGGCGATCGATTCCCAAAGAGAAATCTCAACCTAGAGAGTAGAAG
Organism: Tychonema sp. LEGE 07203; assembly: GCF_015207285.1. GTDB lineage: Bacteria > Cyanobacteriota > Cyanobacteriia > Cyanobacteriales > Microcoleaceae > Microcoleus. The sequence continues at coordinate 11,497 of NZ_JADEXD010000008.1, forward strand.
GAAGAAAGCAGAAGCTAGAATTTAACAAAACAGAAAGGAGAAAACATTCGGTCGGGCGATCGGCCAGCATAAATTATTATAAAATAACAAAGAATAGCCACTTAAAGACAAATAACAACTACAACTAACATCTGACCACTCATACTCAACGTTTAAAAAAGTTCATGAGTCCTCTAAAGAAAACCTACGTTCTCAAGCTCTACGTTGCAGGGAATACCCCAAACTCTGTGCGAGCTTTGAAAACCCTAAAGGACATCCTAGAACAAGAATTTCAAGGAGTCTACGCCCTGAAAGTCATCGACGTTCTCAAAAATCCTCAGCTAGCAGAAGAGGACAAAATTTTGGCAACCCCCACTCTAGCGAAAATCCTGCCGCCCCCGGTGCGAAAAATTATTGGCGATTTGTCCGATCGCGAGAAAGTTCTGATAGGATTAGATTTGCTCTATGAAGAACTCCGCGAAGAAGACCTGAATTCATAAGACGATCGGGTGACAGTCAGTCGATTTTTGATTTTTGATTTTTGATTGTTTGCTCCACAGATGAACCTAGGAGTTCGCACAAAAATCGAAAACTGCGATCTCTTCACCACTGTTGTCGGAAAGCAAGTATCCGTTTTTGGGCGGAGTGATTGGCGAGCAGTCAGCAGTCATTAATTATCGAGCAAAATCCCAAACTAAAAGCTCAGTAAAAAAACTCATACTCATGAGCGACAGTTAATGACTGACAACAAAAGAATACTGAAAGCAGACAAAAATCGATATGAATGAAATGATTCAAACGGTGAAACCAGAAGGATTTGCAACCGCAGGAGTTCAAAAAATTCGCACGATGATTGAGGGTTTCGACGACATCAGTCACGGCGGAATGCCAGTCGGCAGAACTACCCTAGTCAGCGGCACATCAGGAACTGGAAAAACGTTATTCGCCGTACAATTTATCTATAACGGAATCACCCACTTTGACGAACCAGGAGTCCTCGTAACCTTTGAAGAATCTCCCACAGATATTATTAAAAACGCTTGCAGTTTCGGGTGGGATCTGGCCAAATTAATCGATGAAGGCAAGCTATTTATTTTGGATGCTTCCCCCGATCCCGAAGGTCAGGATATCGTAGGAAATTTTGATTTGTCTGCCTTGATCGAGCGGATTCAGTACGCTATTCGCAAGTACAAAGCCAAGCGAGTTTCCATAGATTCGGTGACAGCCGTATTTCAGCAGTACGACGCTGCATCGGTAGTGCGCCGAGAAATTTTTCGCTTAGTGGCGCGGCTCAAACAAGTAGGCGCAACTACAGTTATGACTACCGAAAGACTGGAAGAATACGGCCCGGTGGCGCGGTTTGGAGTCGAAGAATTTGTATCGGATAATGTAGTAATTGTTCGCAACGTTTTAGAAGGGGAACGCCGCCGCCGCACAATGGAAATTCTGAAGTTGCGCGGCACAACTCACATGAAAGGCGAATATCCTTTTACTATGACTAATGACGGCATTAATATTTTCCCGCTAGGAGCGATGCGATTAACTCAAAAGTCTTCTAACGTGCGGGTGTCTTCGGGAGATAAAACTCTCGACGAGATGTGCGGGGGCGGTTTCTTTAAAGACTCGATTATTTTGGCTACGGGTGCGACGGGAACTGGCAAAACTCTGTTGGTGAGCAAGTTCTTGCAGAATGCTTGCATGAACGGCAATCGGGCGCTGCTTTTTGCTTACGAAGAGTCGCGGGCTCAGTTGTTCCGCAATGCTTATTCTTGGGGTATTGATTTTGAGGAAATGGAACAGAAAGGACTGCTTAAACTGCTGTGTAGTTACCCGGAATCTGCGGGTTTGGAAGACCACTTGCAGACGATTAAATCAGAAATTGCTGAGTTCAAACCTTCTCGAATTGCTATAGACTCGCTGTCGGCTTTAGCTAGGGGTGTCAGCAATAATGCTTTTAGGCAATTTGTAATCGGAGTAACGGGTTTTGCGAAGCAGGAAGAAATCACCGGCTTTTTTACAAATACCAGCGATCAGTTTATGGGTTCCCATTCAATTACTGACTCGCATATTTCTACGATTACTGACACGATTCTCATGCTTCAATATGTAGAGATTCGCGGGGAAATGTCGCGGGCAATTAATGTGTTTAAGATGCGCGGTTCGTGGCACGACAAAGGAATTCGGGAATATACGATTACTGAGGGAGGGCCGCAAATAAAAGATTCGTTCCGCGGTTACGAACGGGTGATCAGCGGTTCTCCGACTCGGATTGCGATCAATGAAAAAAGCGAACTGTCGCGGATTCTTCAGGGCGTGCAAGGTCAAGATGATGACGGCATTTAATAGCCAGCAGTTTGTTGTAGGGTGAGCGGAGGCGCACCACCGCTGTATCCCGATCGCGATCGCCAAAACGGGCAATCTCACAATTGCTCATCAAGGGCGATCGCCAGAAATCAATCAATTCATTAACTTAAATGAGCACGGAGGGATTTGAATCAAAGCCTCGCTCTTAAATTACGATTTTCCGTCGTTCTAGCCATTTTTTGCACCCACTCTGAAAGTCCTGTTTTTGATTTGAGCGAACACTGAGCGACGTGCTGTAGGCTGAGTGCATCAGTCAAACTCATCACTATCAGAGTAGGGAGCGAAAGATGAGCGAAAAATCAAATCCAGTCACAGCGAGTACCACCGCAGACTACCTTGTTGGTTACGAGCGGATTCTAGACTACTTCCAACAAGCACAGAAAGAATGCCCCAAGGGGGTAGGGCTAAAAAGAGACAGGAAAGCCAGCGGTGGTTACATAACGCTGCAATTCAAGTTAGGTGACAAGCGGGTCAACAAAACTTGTGGGTGCTACCTGACGATGCAAGGTATCACTGATGCTCTGAGGAAAGCTCATCTAGTTGCGAGCGCTTTGCAATCATTCTCTAGCGAAAGTCGATTTTTAGCCTGGTATGATGATGTTATTTTGGACAAAAACGTCATCAAGAATGATTTGATAACGTTTGGTGAGGCGATAGCAAAAGTAGAAAAAGAATACTGGGAGGGACGTACTAAACGCCGCCAACAACGCGACAGGAATAATGCTAGCCATCAAAGCTCTTGGGGATGTGTTTACGGACAATATTTTAAACTGCTACCAAAAGAGGCAACTGTAAACTCAGTAGATATTTTGTCTGTCATTCACATTAAGAAGCAAGGAACTAAATGCTTTAAGAACTGTTTGTGTGCAATGAAAAAACTAGCTGAGACTATTGGCGATACTGAGTTGTTGTGTAGACTTAAAGAAATTGACGGTACGCAAACAGAATTTCGGGAAGACCTTCAAACTTTATCAGTGGATGATTTTCTCAAGCTTCGCATTCAGGTTCTCAGTGTCTCCGGTGACAAGCGATACCATCTGGAATCACGTAAACGGTGGCTGTGGGTATTCTCAATGCAGATGGTGTACGGCTTTCGGGTTCACGAAGTGTTTGCTATTCAGAACATCGACAAACCTTTTAAAACAAAGGATGGCGTTATTATCCCGGCACTGAGTGAGCCAAATAACATAAAGATGATTGCTGTTGTTGGTGACAAGACATTACTCGACACGACGACTAAAACTGGCTACCGACTGTGTGTGCCGATGCTTCCCCCTACTCATCTTGACTTGATAGAATGCTTAGAAATCAAGTCAGGTAAATTGCCTGAGATTGGCACGCTATCAAGTAATCCGAAAACAATTGCTGGACTGTATAGTGACCGCGCCCAAAATATTTTAAGAAGATGGAATAAAGGTTTTACCCAAACCCATGCTTTACGCCATCTCGCTAATCTCAGCGGTCAAATGGCTGGGATGTCTCAGGAAACAAGAGCTAAAAGTCTGGGGCATTCACCACAGATGAATGAGACTGTTTACAAGCGTCGCGCTAACACTGAGACGACAATTGATTTATTAACTCAGTCTACGAAGGAAGCTATTCCTTTGGGCAGTGCGATCGGGGTTCTTAAACAGTTAGGTAGTGATGTAAAAAATATCAAACTGCTAGCCGCTATTTACGGTATTACACCCCACGAAGTGATGGAGTTGCTTGCCGAATAATTTGAAACAAAACTTTACACCCCTGTGTTGACAAGGGGAAGGAAGTCTGCGATCGTAAGTAACTGAGGAAGATTGATGCGCGACTGACTAGCGTACCACCGCTAACCAAGTCACGACTTCCCCAAACGTTACGTTACAACGCTTGGAGCCGAATAATTATGCCACATACAGACGATTGTCCTTGCGGGCGATCGCAACTCTTTACGTTTGACGGAACCGACAAAATTGTTATTGACCGTCAGGTTTTTAAACATTTGCTGGGTCTTGTTTGTCAATCCACTGATATTCTTGCCAACGCTCGTCATCGTGAAATTTTTCTCGAATCGCTCGACACTTACTTAACTGAAGCCACTGCTTTAGATGATAGCGATTGTTTTCGCGCTTCCCTTCTTCTCGATGCTTACTACGAATACGTTCCAGCAAGTTTAGTTTTGCTTAGTCATGTTTTGGATGAAGCTTATGAATTGATGCGGGGGCTTAAGCATGACTAAACCCCTCGTCAGCTACCGTCGCATCGACCAACTCAAGGCGATCGCTTTTTCCTGCGGGTTCACCAATGAAGATGCTCGACAGTTCGGCAAGCTTTCAAAAACTTCTACGTGGGAAGCACTGCTTGAGCTTTACTTGGTTGATGGTCAGACACTAGACACGCTGCTAGACAAACCACTAGACAACGTAGACGCTGTAGACACGACACCTGACTTGCTTTGTGTAGACGGTTCTGTAGACACTGTAAACACCCTTGACTGGACTAACGACGGTTCATTCCCTGTATGCGGTTTCAACCGCCAAAATTCCACCTTTTTAGACTGGGTTGATTTTGGACAACTCATCGCACTTGTACTCGCATCGGCAGGAGTGTTTGTGCTGGCAATGTCTATGTGGCGACAAATCAATCCCCTGAATTTATTTCCCTCCCCAGTTCGCATCAACATTCAAATCGGGACAAAATTATGAGCTTACAACTACGCCTTTTCGGCGGCAATTCTGATGCTGGAAAACTTACTACCAGCAACGACGGCGGACACGCTATTGACAAATCAAAAGTTCTGGCAAGCACTTACGCAAGTGTCATCACACCGCTAAATCCTGGTAACTTTTCCAGCATCCGCAGTGTGCCAGTTGTGCCGGCACCGCGCTACTTCACTAAGGAAGAAGCGGACGCTATGAAAGACTTGGCAAAGGAAAAAACAGACGGTGCAAAACAGTCTAAACGCGCCTATGAAGCACTGGCAAAAGTTGAAGAAGCCGATGCTAAAGTTCACCGTCATCACCGCAAATATGAGGGTGCTGTGGCTGATAACGAACTGGGTAAAAAACGCTCAGACACTCGACTGGCTAAGCACTTGCACAGTTTGCGTCCCGGCTATGCACGACTGGGTTTAGGGCTGGATAAAGCTGACTCCGACGCGCGTACTCGGATTGATGCGATTAAAGCCAAGCTGACGGGAGGGACTAACTAAATGAAAGCGATGTATCTGGCAAACTACTTCCTTGCCGGGTGTATCGCTTTCTCCCTTCTAGGGTGGATAGCGAGTCTGCATCCAATGGCGATGAAAGCCGTTTTATTCTTGTTGGCAGGGATTGCGATTGCTTGGGGGCTGAGCTGGTTGCTTGACTATTCCCTGAGTAAGTTGCTTAAGATTTCAGTGGCTGATTTACAAGCAGTTTTAATCGGCGGTTTGGCGATGCTGCTGATTGGTTTGGGGGTGTTTCTATGCAGCTAAAACTGTTTGTGTTGAGTGCGTCCTCTGTCGTGCTGTGGTTGGTTCCACTAGCAGCACTAGACAAAAGACTAGACACTCACAAAGCGGTGCAAGGGGTGAGTTTGTGCGCTGCGATTGCTTGTGCTGTTACCGCTGGCAACATCGCTCGTCAATTAGCTGACGAGGGAGAACTTGAGGAATTGAAACTAAGAGCAATTAAAGCTGATGTAGAGGATGAAATCAGCACCAGCGTCTTTATTTCACAGCAACAAAGACAGCAGGAAGCAGAACTTATTTTGACTTCCCCTGGTGTTGATGTGGAAGCTGGCCGACAAGCGCTGGAAGCTATATATAGCAGTGACTTACAGGAAACTACTTCCGCTTCCGACTCTCCTGATTACCCTATATACTTGGAAGTCTGTAAGTCAATGGAAGCGGGTAAGTCTGTGACTTGGATTGTTGAGAATGTACTGAAAATGGGAGGGCGCAATTTTGCCAAGGGCAAGGTAAAATTAGAGTCAATTTTGCAACAGTTTGAGGGAAGACTCAATGAGTGAATCACTACAACTAGGAAGCTTCCGAGTGATAGGAACTAAAACAGAAATCACAAACACCTTGGCATTTTTAAGAACTAAGGGTTGCGTGTGGAACAGCAAGGAAAAATATCATGCTCAACGGGGTGACGCAAATAAGTTTGCCTATTACCTAAATAACGTAAGAACGCCGCTTGTAATAACATTCGCACCCAATCCCAATGAACCACAGCCGAAGCCCTATGACGCGGTGCTGGGTGACAAGAGGCGATCGAACCAAACTTGAGCTAAAATTCAAAACAAGTAAAACAGTCCTAGCCCCGCAAGGGTAGCCCTCAAAACAAGGGTGCTCTAGGTTATCTGTTAAGACCAAATAGGCAATTGGTGGAGTCCCAGGCTGTGGCGACGCAGCTTAATCTACAAGCGACTCTCGGCCGTTTAGACCGAGAAAAAGCTTTGGAATCAGAAAGAGTAGGCGCAAGATGTTCGGCTTGAGTGGGTTTTTGAAATATCCTTAAGCAAATTTCTGCGGGAATCTTTCCAAAGTAGAGTCATGCGGGAGGGCGGATCTAAGCAGAGTCCGGGAAACTGGCAGCTACGCGGGCTGCGCGTACCAAGGATGCAACACACCAATTTACAAACCCTAAGCTGAAGAACCCATTGGTACGGGGAAACTGGCTTTTTTCACCATACTTTTTTGGTGAACAAGAGCTAGGTTCCAAATTTTAGCTATATCTCAAAACCCACAAACAACAAAAAACCGTTGCATCAATTGGAACCTGAACAACGGCTTTTTGAAACCTATAAACATTCAACCTGTCCAGAGGACGGGCTAAATTCATGTATTCAAATGATACATCAAATTCTGCATTTCCACAATTTAATGGTTTCATCCCAAAGCACCTGACTGAGTGGGTTGAAGGCTCAGCCGTATCGGAAGCGATCGCCTCCCTCAACATCGAATCGCTGACGGTCAAAGAAATCAACGAACGCATCCGTCCAAAAGAACCCATCAAAACAGGGGGTTGGTGGTGTCGAGGTGTCTTGTGGAAAACAGGTCAACGGGCCGGCAATTGGTACGGACAAGGCAAGCTAGATAAGTCACATCAGCCAGAAGGTTCTAAACCGCGCAAATACCTTACAGGTAGCGGCATGGAACCCGACGCAATTTTCCTAGCAATGCCTGATAGAGATTATTGGGCAAAAGTTCACGCTGACAAATCCATCCCCCGTCATTGGACAGAGGGAACTAAGAAGGCCGGCGCTGGTTTAAGCATTGACCTAGCTGTTATTGCGCTCACGGGTGTTTGGAATTGGGGCAAGGACGGAGAGCTGGCAGCTTTTGTTAAGCAATGGACACAGCCCGACACCATCCACTATATAGACTTTGATTCGGACTATGCGGCCAACCCATATTGCCGTGCAGCCATTTTGAAGTTTGGCCGCTTACTGGAACAGGAGGGTTGCGAGGTATACGTAACGGTTTGGGATACCAAGTTTAAAGGGATGGATGATTTTATCAAAGCTAACGGTGGTGACGCTTTCAAAGAGGCTGTAGCGAGTGCGTTACCTCTCACTAAGTGGGAGAAACAGCTTAAGAAAGGCGATCGCAAAAATGACGCTTCTAACCGTAATATTTCTTTAACTCCTCACCCGCGCACGCGAGAAGAAGTAGTATGCCAGAAGTATGACAGTAGTAAAAGTGAGTACATCCCAGACAATGCACCAGTTGCAGAGCAAAATTACGTGCATAAAGCCATTGAGGCACTGTATTCTGACAAGCCTTGGGTATCGATAGCGGGGCAGCTTTTTGAATTCACTGGGACTCATTACGAACTGCGATCAGAAGCTGCCGAGAAACGACGTATTCTTGACTGGTTAAGCACTTACTCTGAATTTGTGAAGGGGAAATATCGCTGCAATCGTTTTAACTCTGCCAGTGCTAACGAGGTCTACAACTGTATGGTCTTAGCTGTGGCCGTAGACCCTAATACCATCAATCCAGATGGGTTGAACTCTTCTAAGGGGATAGTGAAAATCAATCCTGATGGCTCTCACTCGCTTGTGCCACATGACCCCAACCAGGTCTATACCTACGTCGGCTGCAACTATGACCCCAACATTGATTCTGCAGATTGCGATCGCCTTTTAGAATGCCTGGAACCGTCCCAGCGCGAGATACTTTTGAGAACTGCTGCTGCTGCATTGAATTTGAAGCTGGTGCGTTCAAGATTGACGGGACGGGGCGTTAAAGGTTTGCTGTGCTACGGCGAGGGGTCTAACGGTAAGGATACTCTGCGGGCTGTGTTGGCCGCTGTCTTTGGGCGGGGGATGACTGGGAAGTCTTTGTCTGACTTCAGGTCCTATGACAATGGTCGCAAGTTTTCTCTGGCAGGAATTGAAGGAAGCACCTGTAACTGGGCTTCTGAAAATACTGCAAAAGTAGACTTGGATACCATTCAGAGTCTTAAGCAGTTCATCACGGGCGACCCTCTTGATATTGAGCGCAAGGGTAAAGACAGCTATGAATACAAGCCTGCCGCTATCTTTCTCGCCAACTGCAACAAACTACCATCCATCACCGGGGGAACAGCGGCAATTGATGACCGATACGGCATTTTGAGTTTTAAAAAAACTTACAAACGTGATGCTGACTTGTCTCAGGGCGAGCTGGAAGCTGACCCGCGCTTTAAGGATGATGAGAATTTTATCCTTGAGCGGATTGCCCCGGCGATGCTTAACAAGATGCTGAAGCGGTTGCCACTGCTGTTGACCGAGGGCATTGACTATAAGGCAACACGTGAAGCAATGCGGGAAGCTCAGGAGGAAAGTCGGCACTTGTGGCAGTTCGCTCGCGAGGTTGGTTTGGAGGTTCAGTCTGGCGGCCGTGTTTGGGTTACGGATTTATGGCAGCAGTTGCAAGACTGGTATGTGGAATCTGGGATTTTAGAGATTGAGGTCAGCGACAAGAGCAAGCAAAAGCTAGTTTGGAATGAACTTTCTAACAAGTACGATGCCCCGGTGAAAGCTGTAAACCAGTTGTATGCAAGGTTGTGCGAGATTTTCCCTAAATTGACAAAACATCGTTGTGAAGACCGCGACAACCCAGAACGGAGAGGGCAAAAATTCTTGATGGGAATCAACTTCGTGCAAAGTTCCACAAAAACTCACAAAACTGGGTTGGCAGAGTTGGCAGTAGACACAGCAAGCGTTACAGGGTTGGCAAGTGAGTTGGCAAAAAATAGTGCCAACCCAGTTGCCAACTCACAAACCCTTACACACAGCGCTGCCAACCCTGCCAACCCAGTTTCCTCACCTTTTGCGGAAGTGTGCAATTTACTCTCTCAACTTACGGATGATGAGCGACAAAAAATGGCAGATTTACTCACTGGCATTCCTTGCTCTGACCCCATCAAGGCTTTCAGAGTCGGAGACAAAGTGGCTGGCAACAAACCAGAGGACTCTAGCTACAACTGGCACGGTCGCATCGTTGAGATTCACACGAGCATCAGTTGCAAGGTTGACTGGCAAGAGCGCGAAGGGGTCAGAGGTGGCCGAATAATCTCAATGCTCTTCTGCCATCTGCGGAAAATCTAAGCGATCGTTGCCACAACAGCCACCAGTGAAAGTTACCCAAAACTTTATGTAACCCCACTGGTGGCGGCTATTTTTCCGAATTTTCGGCGGAGTCTGTGGACTTCGACAGAGCTTGCTAGCGAAAATTCGGAAAAATCCCGCTAGAAATGGAAAGAAATCAAATCAATCTCAACGTTCGTTTTTTAGCAGATTTCAATTCTGCTTTCAAGCTTTCAATCTCAGCGCGCAATTCATTATTTTGACAAGTCAAAGCATGAGCACAAAAACGCAAATAATGTAGCTTCATGGTTTTGGAACCATCAAAATCTTTGGAATCTTCATCCTCAAAAGAATAAAACGGGGGAGAGAAATATTCCTGCCCATCAAGATATCTAGCAATTTCCAAGAGCTGGTCAGCCAAAGAAATTGGTACTCTGATGGTCTTAATATCGTTTGTAGACCATGTAGAAGGACGCCCTGACCCTAATCGCTTTCCACCACGCCCCCTAGCCTTAACTGATTTAATCATGAAATCAAGGAAAATATTGATTAATTGTATCGATTCAAAAATGGCTGTATCCCAAGCACATTAAAGGTTCTAATATATTAATTTATTATTATTTTTCTTAGTTATACCGGGTATCACTCACCCCGGTTGGCCTGCGGCGCCCTAAATCTTCACCGTCGCGGCCGGGAGGGCGGGCCATAACCCGGCTCCCCCCCCGGCCCACGTTCTCATCATATCAAACTCTAGAGCTATGAGTATGTCACTAGGAGCGATTTTCATGTCAACATAGTTTGTAGACAATTTTGTTGACAATGTAGACAGCAATCAGTTATTGTAGACAAATGATGTATACAGGTGTCAACAATGAGTCAAAGTCAAGTCGTATCGTTCAGAGCTTCCGGTCACTTCCTGAATTGGATAGAAGCTCAGAGGCTAAACGGTGAGTCGGTAAGTCAAGCTGCACAACGCATTCTCAAGGAAGTCTCAGGCACGTCTACAGCGCTGTCTACAGTGTCTACACCAAGCGACACTAACACGCTGTCTACACTGTCTACATATTTGTCTACACAAAGCAATGATAGCGTCATGTCTACAAAAGTTGTAGACATTGTAGACAAGGCTGTAATCGATCGCCTTGACCCCGTGATGAAGCGGATGGCCGCTATTGAGGAACGGCTGGGAAAATTGAGTGCCTGAGTGATGGCAACGATGAATCACTCAGGCAGGAATTGAAAGCGGCCAACAAGCAACTTGCAGAATGGGATGCAGAACTGAATCAGTTACACGAGCGGAATGGTGACTTAGGTTTGGAAGTTCAGAATTTGAAGGAAGAACTCAAGGAAGCACGGCGCGATCAGGAAGCAAATAAAAAATCGGCTCCGACCGTCGCAGAATTTCCAGAGCCAGCCGACCTGCTAAACCAGTTGAAAGCGCGACGCAAAAAGTCCGGCGCAAACTTGGCAGATATGGAGGCAGTTTTGGAGATACTTGGAACAGATGGGAGCGAAATTTGAGCGGAAAATAGGACTATCGGTAATACAATTAACCTGAAACCCTTGCCCCGCAAAAGACATATAAAATGAGCACGGAGGGATTTGAACCCCCGACCCTCAGGACCGGAACCTGATGCTCTATCCACTGAGCTACGTGCCCTCAACTTTTCAGACTGTAACACGTCTTGGCGAAAATGTCTAGTGGATAGAGCAAATTCGATCGCCTGTTTCCAAACCGCAGGGCCCAGAAGGGGTGCAACTCGCCCGCAGAGAGCGCATCAGAGACTGCAAATTTTACCTAAATCGTCAATAATACGACAATGGGTCAAATAATAGACTTTAATATAGCAAAGATTAGGTTCGCATTCGATCGGGGTCAAACATCTACCACACCTAATATAGCCCCCAGGAATGCCCTCTAGCTAGTCGGAGATGGCGCTGCTGTTAAGACAGACTCTGCAAAAACGGTTCTAGGCTGAGTTCACCAAACCTCTAAATCTTATGGCTTCTAAAATTTTAGACAAATTACCGCTGCGAACAGTTCTCATAGTTCCATTTGTACTGCAAATCGTGGCAGCAGTGGGGCTTGTAGGATATTTGTCTTTTAAAAACGGACAAAAAGCAGTTAACAACCTTGCCAGTCAGTTAATGAACGAGGTTAGTTTGCGGGTAGAGCAAAACCTAGAAGTTTACCTGACAACTCCCCATCAAATCAATCAAAGCAAGCTCGATACAGTCAAGCTCGGGTTGTTAAATATGGAAAACTTATCACAATGGGAAAAATATCTGTGGCGGCAAGTACAATTATATCCCTATATCAATTTTACTGCAGTTGGCAACGAGAATGGAGACTATCGAACCGGAGAAAAACTGTCAAATGGCTCTCTAATGATTAATGCCTCAGGCAAATCTACGGGTTTTGATTTTTATTCTTACAATACTAATGATCGGGGCGATCGCACCACCGTAGCAACCGTTGTCAAAAACTTTGACATCCGGCAACATACTTCCTACCAAGATGCAGCTAATGCCGGCAAACCAACATGGAGTTCCGTTTATATTTCCTTCCTAGAACCGACATTAATCCTCAGCGCACTCCAACCCGTATACGAGAACGATATGCTAGAAGGAGTATTAGTTAGTGCCTTGCGTCTCGACCATATTGGCAGATTTTTAAACAATCTCAGAATCGGCAAATCAGGGCAAGCATTTATTATCGAAAAAAATGGTACATTACTCGCAACTTCAACTGCCGAACAACCCTTCCGTACCGAAGGCAATAAAAAAGAAGTGTTTCAAGCCGAAACCAGTATCAACCCCTCAACTCAAGCTACAGTAAAATATCTAGCAGCTCGTTTTGGACAATTACAAAATATTACAACTTCCTATCTCTTGAATTTTGAAATAAACGGCAAGCGACAATTTGCAAAAGTTCTACCATTCCAAGACGGCAAAGGTTTAGACTGGCTGATTGTAGTAGTAGTTCCCGAAGCAGATTTTACCGAAGAAATCAATAACAATACCCGCACGACGATTTGGCTGTGTTTCGCAGCTTTACTAATAGCTGTCTCCATTGGCATTCAAACTTCTCAATGGGTGACAAATCCTATTTTGCGCTTAAATACAGCAGCCAAAAACATTGCTAAAGGTGAATGGGACAAAACAGTAGAAAGTCAACGCTCTGACGAATTGGGGGAATTAGCCAAATCCTTCAACAGCATGGCTCAACAGCTCCAACAATCCTTTGAAACATTAGAACAGCGAGTGCGGGAGCGAACTGCCGAATTGGCTGTAGCTAAGGACAAAGCCGAAGTAGCAAATCAAGCTAAAAGTACCTTTCTTGCCAACATGAGCCACGAATTGCGATCGCCCCTCAATGCAATTCTCGGCTTTTCCCAACTGATGACTCGCAGCCAAACCCTATCCCCAGAACATCAAGAAAATATTAGCATAATTAATAGCAGCGGAGAACACCTGCTCACCCTGATTAATAACGTGCTCGATTTATCGAAAATTGAATCGGGGCGCACCACCCTCAATCCCAAAAAATTTGACCTCTATCAACTGCTAAACGACTTGGAAGATATGTTTCAGCTTAAAGCAGATGACAAACACTTGCAGTTAGTTTTCGAGCGCAGTCCCGACGTGCCGCAATATGTAGAAACTGACGAGTTGAAATTGCGGCAAATCTTAATCAATTTGCTCAACAACGCTCTAAAATTCACAAATGAAGGCGGCGTTGCGGTCAGAGTTAGCAAGCACTCATCCGACACAAATAACCAAAGAAAAGGCGAAACACTTGACATTTCAATTTCCTCAGAAAACACCGAAAATTCCGCCCCTAATAGTAGTTATAAAAAAAACCCAAAAACTCCTTCAGAAAACGCGAGTTATGCAACCACAGATAACGGTTTAGGTTCTACCTCTTCCTTGTTTCTTCATTTTGAAGTCAAAGATACAGGCCCAGGTATTGCTGCTAACGAATTAGACAATCTTTTTGAAGCTTTCGTCCAAACCGAAACAGGCAAAGATTCGCAAGAAGGTACAGGCTTGGGATTGCCAATTAGCCGCAAATTTGTGGAATTAATGGGCGGCGAAATGAGCGTCAGTTCTGTTGTAGGGGAGGGAACTAATTTCAAGTTTGACATTCAAGCTTTTGCGGTGGATGTGGCTGACATTGAAACCCCAAAACCTACCCGCCATGTGATTGGACTCGCACCCAACCAACACCCCTATCGAATTTTGATTGTAGACGATAAACCGCTGAACCGTCAACTATTAATGAAACTTCTCGCGCCTCTAAGTTTTGAACTAAAAGAAGCTGTTAACGGTGAAGAAGCTATTGAGATTTGGGACAGTTGGGAACCGCATTTAATTTGGATGGACATGAGAATGCCCGTAATGGACGGCTACGAAGCAACAAAATACATTAAAGGCACTATTAAAGGTCAAGCTACTGCTGTTATTGCGCTGACAGCGAGCGTTTTGGAGGAAGAACGGGCTGTTATTTTGTCGGCGGGCTGCGATGCTTTTATGCGGAAACCTTTCCGGGAAGCCGATATTTTTGATGCTATGCACAAACATATCGGAGTGCGCTATATTTATGAAGATCCGGGTCAAGCTAATTTATCGGCAATCCCAGAGGGCGATCGCGAAATGACTGAGGCTGATTTCGTGAAATTGCCTGAGTCGCTGGTAGCGGATTTAAAGCTGGCAATACTGAATGCAGATATGGATTTAATTGAAAGCTCGATCGAGCAAATTCGATTAAAGGATGCAGTAACGGCTAGTGCGATCGCCAATTGTATAGAAAATTTCGAGTACGACAAAGTATTAAAGTTAATTTCTCAAGCAAGCTCACATGAATAACCACATTCCTAGCACCGATCGCGGTAATATTTTAGTAGTTGACGACACCCCAGCTAACTTGCGACTGCTAGCTGGAATTTTGAATGGCAATGGCTATAAAGTCCGCCCCGTACCTAGCGGCGAATTAGCGCTTTCTGCTGCTAAAGGTATGCCTCCCGATTTAATTTTGCTGGATATTATGATGCCGGAAATGAACGGGTATGAAGTTTGCGAAAAAATCAAAGCTGACGAACGCACTCGCGACATTCCGGTAATTTTTATTAGCGCGATTAATGACGTACTAGATAAGGTCAAAGCCTTTGCTGTCGGCGGGGTAGATTATATTACCAAACCCTTTCAAATGGAAGAGGTTTTAGTTAGGGTAGAAACCCATTTAGCCATGTGCCATTTACGAAAAAAGCTCCAACAAAAAAATGATGAACTTACCGTCACTTTAGACGAACTGCACGCAACTCAGCATCAATTAGTTCAATCAGAAAAAATGGCCGCATTAGGGCAACTAATTGCGGGGATTGCTCACGAAATCAATACCCCGCTGGGGGCGATTCGATCGTCTATTGGCAATATTACCAGCTTTTTGGATAACAATCTTGAAACTTTGCCTGTTTTTTTTAAAGAACTCTCAGCCGAACGCCAGCAAGATTTCTTGAGTTTGATGTACAGTTCCCGCCAACAAAATTACGCTTTATCTACGCGAGAAAAACGAGAATTGAAAAGAGGCGTAAAGCAGCAACTACAATCTGCAGAAATTGCCAATGCTGACAGCCTAGCCAATATTTTAGTCAATATCGGATTGCAGGGAAACCTGGAAGAATTCTTGCCGTTGCTCAAAGATCCTGAAAGCGAAAACATTATTAAAACCGCCTACGATTTTGCGAGCATTCACAGAAGCGCCAAAACCATAGCTACCGCTACAGAACGCGCTGCTAAAGTCGTCTTTGCCCTGAAAAATTATGCGCGTTACGATATCAATAGCGAAAAATTACAGGTGAATATTACTGAGGGAATTGAAACTGTATTAACTCTTTATCAGAACCAGCTCAAGCAAGGTGTGGAAATAGTCAGAAACTATGAAGCTGAATTGCCTGCCGTACTGTGTTATCCCGACGAACTAAATCAAGTTTGGACAAATTTAGTTCACAATGCCTTACAAGCGATGGAGAATCAAGGAACCTTAACAATTGACGCGATACAGCAAGATACCAACGTTCTCGTAAAAATCACCGACAGCGGAAAGGGGATTCCACCAGAAATTTTGCCGAGAATTTTTGAGCCGTTTTTTACCACCAAACCTGCCGGAGAAGGCAGCGGGTTAGGATTGGATATCGTTGAAAAAATCATTAAAAAACATCAGGGTAAAATTGATGTGAAGTCTGTGCCCGGACAAACAGAATTTACAGTGTCTGTGCCGATTAATTTAATTGAGTAGTTGACACTCTCCAGACATCTAAGCTGTCGCACATTTAAATTGTATATTCTGGGCGGGCTTTGGGACTCGCCCCGCTCAGAGTTCGATCGTTTTTTAACAGACAATGTAAATGTACAAAAGCTGAGCTGGGGCTAAAAATTTGCAGTCTACCGCGCACCATGTAGAATTTAGACAACGATGTGCTTGCCAATCGGGATTCACTCAGCCAGACTCAAGGAGAAAATTAGCGATGTCTAAACCAGCAATTTTGTGTGTTGACGATGAATTAGCAGTGTTGGAAAGTCTGGAAATTGAACTGCTACAGGCATTTAACGGTAAATATCTTTGCGAATTTGCTGAAAGCGCAGCAGAAGCACTGGAAATTATTGAAGAGCTATGTGAAGAAGAGGTTAACATTCTAGTGATTGTCTCTGATTGGTTGATGCCCGGAATGAAAGGAGATGAGTTGCTGATTGCAATTCATCAAAAATATCCGCAAATTGTGACAGTGATGCTGACGGGGCAAGCCGACGCAGAAGCAATCGAACGCGCAAAAACTCAAGCAAATCTTCATGCTTTCATACAAAAGCCTTGGAAAAACCTAGAATTAATTGAAGCAATCAAGTCTGGTCTAGCAAATTTATGAAAAAACCCGTCATTATTTGTGTGGATGATGAGCAGACTATACTCGATAGTCTGGAAATAGACTTGCTAAAAGCCTTTGAAGATAAATATTTAATTGAAACTGCCCAAAACGGCGAAGAAGCTTTAGAGTTGCTGTCAGAACTTTTAGCAGAACAGTATGAAGTTCCTTTGGTTATTTCCGATCATATCATGCCGAAGATGAAAGGAGACGAACTCTTGAGGAGCGTTCATGCCATCTCGCCGAACACTCTCAAGATTATGCTGACAGGCCAGGCAGATTTGGAGGCGGTAGCCAATGCTATTAACTATGCTAAATTGTATCGATACATACCTAAACCTTGGCAATCTGACGACTTAAAATTAACTGTCACTGAAGCAATATACAGATATTTTCAAGATAAACAATTAGCCGAAAAACAAAGAGAACTTCAGGAGATGAATCAGGAGTTGGCAAGATTAAACCGCAAGCAGGCGATGCTAATTTCCAAACTTCACGAAAACGAAAGTCGGCTGACACAATACCTGGAAGCGATGCCGTTGGGCGTGTGCGTGCTCGATGCTAACGGTCAATCTTTTTATGCTAATCAGAAGGCGCGGGAAGTATTTGGTAAAGGCAATGTGCCGCATATTAATTCGGAGCAGAAGGCGGCAATTTATCAATTTTATAAAGCCGGAACTAATGAGAGATGTCCTGTAGAAGAATTGCCAATTATGCAAGCGCTCAGGGGCGAAAATGTGCGGACTGAGGGTGTGGAAATTCGGACTGGGAATAAGGTTGTTCCGGTAGAGAGTTGGGCGACTCCTATTTATGATTCTATTGGGGATATTTCTTACGGGATTATTGCTTTTACTGATATTACGGAACGCAAGCAAGCTGAAGCAGCGCTGGTGCAAGCTGAAGAAAAGTATCGCCAGATATTTGAAAATGCTCTTGAAGGTATTTTTCAGACGGCACCTGACGGAAAGTTAATCAGCGCTAATCCTGCTCTGGCTCAAATCTACGGCTATGATTCCCCTGAAGAATTGATGTCTAGTGTTAATGATATTCAGCGGCAATTATACGTGCAACCGCAGCGCCGACAAGAGTTTTTTGCGATGATGGAACAGTACGGTACTGTGTCTGAGTTTGAGTCGGAAGTTTACCGCCGAGATGGTAGTGTTATCTGGATTTCTGAGGACGCGCGCACTATTTTTGATGCTAGCGGTAATGTGCTTTACTATCAGGGTTTTGCTGAGGATATTACTTTGCGAAGACTGGTAGATGTGGAACGACTCAGGTTTACGAATGATTTGGAAAAAGCTTTGGTAGCTCAAGAAAAGTTAAATGAAGCGCTGTTAGAAAGTGAAAGTCGGCTGACTCAATTGCTGGAAGCGGTACCGGTGGGTATATTTGTGGTAGATGGTGTGGGAAAACCTTGCTATATGAATTCTTGGGCTGAGAAAATATTTGGCAAAGGCTTGGTTTCTGATGTTATTCCTAGTAGTTTGTCGGAAGTTTATCAAACTTACTGTGCTGGAAGCAATGAGCTGTACCCGGAGGATCTCCAACCGATTGTGCGGGCGCTGCGGGGGGAAGTGGTGCACGTTGACGATGCGGAAATTCACCGCCAGGAGAAGATTGTGCCGATCGAGGTTTGGGCGACTCCAATTTACGACGAACGGAAAAACATAGTTTACGCGATCGCGGTTTTTCAAGACATCACAGAGCGCCAAGAGGTAGAAACCGAGCGGCAAAAATTCACAAACGAGCTCGAAAAAGCTTTAGCAGCGGAAGAAAATTTAACAGATGCTTACGGGCGGTTTGTGCCGCACCAATTTCTCCACTTTCTGGGATATGAAAGTATTCTGGATGTAAAATTAGGCGATCAGGTGGAGAAAGAAATGTCGGTGCTGTTTTCAGATATTCGCGATTTCACTACTCTTTCTGAAACGATGAATCCTGAAGAAAATTTTCAATTTATTAATGCTTATTTGTCGCGGATGGAACCGGTAATTACTGATAATTTTGGGTTTATCGATAAATACATTGGCGATGCGATTATGGCGCTGTTTAATGGCAGCGCAGACGATGCTGTGAAAGCTGGAATTGCAATGCTAGAACAGCTTAACGAGTATAATATTAGTCGCCACCGACCCGATCGCCCGCCGCTGCAAATTGGCATTGGCATCAATACGGGTTCTTTGATGTTGGGCACGGTTGGCGGCCAAAGTCGGATGGACAGCACGGTGATTAGCGATGCGGTAAATTTAGCTTCCCGCGTGGAAAACTTGACGAAAGAGTATGGAGTCTCGATGTTAATTACTCAAAATACTTTTATACAGTTGAACGAAGTTTATGATTTGAGATTGATCGATCGCGTCACAGTCAAAGGTAAATCGCAATTGGTAACGATTTATGAAGTATTCAGCGGAGATCCGCCGGAGTTGCGACAGAAAAAGTTAGACACAAAAACAATCTTTGAGGAAGGTTTAGTATTGTACAATAATAACAGGTTTGCCGAAGCGAGAAAATTGTTTTCAGAGTGCCGGCAAATCAACCGTGAGGATAAGGTATTTCAAATTTATATGCAGCGATGCGTGAAACGGGCGATATATTCTATTTGACACTCCTCGGCCGATCGGACACGAGAATTCTGAAGGACAAACTTTGGTGGATGAATCCGCCCAAAATATAATTTTTAAAAGATTTTTAGCCAGGTAAACGCATCTAAATTAATTTGATATAGAAGAGCAGACAGTAACTATAGCCTTTCTCGGTAACACGAGGTGCTAGGAGTGGCCAAACCGGGCAAACCGGGCATATAGCGTTTCAAGCGAAAGATGAGGTATGCTAAGTTATGCTACATCTCGATTTTCGATTTTAGATTTTGGATTTACTCCACGGATAAATCACGTGGCGGGTATCACAGGAGAAATTATTGGTCAAGAATCACCGCACATGAAAGAACGGTGATTCTGTCAAAGGGTTATTTTTTAATTTGACCCTGTTGCCAATTTCCTTCTAGCTTAGTGCCATCTGCATAAACGTAGGAACCTTGACCGTGTTTTTGACCGTTAAGGAATTGACCTTCATAGCGATCGCCATTGGCGTAAATACAGATACCTTTGCCGTTAAACTGACCCTCGCGAAATTCGCCTTCGCAGCGATCGCCATTCGCAAAAATATAAACTCCTTTCCCACTCATCTTACCCTTGACAAAAAAGCCTTTATAGCTATTGCCATTAGCAAATTCGCGGACACCCTCACCATTAAATTCTCCATTCTCGAACGGCCCTTGATAACGTCCCCCTTCTTTAAAAGTAAACAACCCCTGACCTTGAGCGTTGCCCTTGACAAACTCTCCTTCATAGCGGTTGCCGTTCGGATATTCGCGAATCCCTTTGCCATCAAATTGCCCTTCACTAAACTGCCCCTGATAACGGCCTCCGACCGCAAAAGTATAGGTTCCCTGTCCGTGAGGCAAGTTATTTAGTAAATCTCCTTCGTAGCGGTTCTTATTAGCATATTGACAGACTCCTTTACCGTTAACTTTGCCTTCCTTAATATCTCCTTCGCAACGAGTGCCATCACTGAACGTAAAAGCCCCCCGCCCGCTGGGAGAACCATTGGTAAAAGAGCCTTCATAACGAATGCCGTTAGCTGAAGTAAAAATACCAGCACCATCGAATTCACCGTCTTTAAAACTCCCCTCGTAGCGGTTGCCGTTAGCAAATTCGCGGACACCTTGACCGTTGAATTGCCCGCCGGCAAATTCTCCTTGGTATCGGCCTTCTTCTTTAAACGTATAAGTCCCCTTACCGTGAGGTTTGCCGTTGACAAATTGCCCTTCATAGCGATCGCCATTGGCATATTCGCACCTAGCGGGCCCGCTGAGTTTTCCCTCACTCAATTCTCCCTCGCAACGTCCGCCATCGGGTAGAGTAATTACTCCTGCCATTGCGCTGTGAGGGTTAACAAACAACTGAGCAATTCCCAAGTTAGAACCAAGTAATAGAGCGAGTCCAAGTCGCTGATATTTACTTAATGTTGCTGGCAAAATTTCCAAATTCATAGTTTACAAAAAATTCAATTTTTAACTTTGCTGTTGCTTGAACGGTGCTCAAGAATTCCCAACTAAATTGCTATAATTTCACAAGAAATCTACTCGTTAAGCTGGAAAGTAATGGATGCTGTTTTTCCTTGAATGACACTTTCTGATGAGGCAAATTTCCATTTTTCTACTGTTTTAATCGCAGCGCGATCGAAGTCATCGTACTTGCTAGAAGTCAAAATCTCGATGTTGAATGCCTTACCGTTAGGGTCAATGTCAAACTTGACTTGCACTCGGCCCTGCCGCCCTTCTTTTCTGGCGGCACTGGGATATTCAGGTTTGCCGCAGCTAATGCAAGTACCTGGTGCCGGGCCCGAAGGGCGCGCAGGACTTCCGCCTCCTCCTGGATTTGTCGGTTTTGGCACTGAGCCCGAACCGCTGCCAAAGGGATCTGAAGAGCCTCCCCCACCAGTTCCACTACCACCGGATGCTGAGTTCGAGGGACTTCCTCCTGGGTTTGTGGCATCGGCGATCGCACTTGGCGAATTGCGGCCGCTTCCTGGCCTGGTAGCTGTGACTGGCGGGCCGGCTGCGGGAGCTCGGGCGATCGGGCCAGAACCGCCCGCAAATGGCTCTTCTGAGGAAGATATTTCGCTTTCACTTTGGGCGGGATTTCCTGCTGGATTTGTGACATCGGCGATCGCACTTGCCGAATTGCTGCCGCTTCCTGGCCTGGTAGCTGTGACTGGCGGGCCCGCAGTGGGAGCTCGGGCGATCGGGCCAGAACCGGCGGCAAATGGCTCTGAGGATGGCGAGGGCGAGTTATTGTTTTCAGGACTATTCGATGACTGGGGATTTCCAGCATCTGCAGTAAAATCTGCGGAACTCTCAGCGCCCTTGGGGCGAGACTGGGTAACGGGTGGCTCGCTTTTAGGAGGTTCCTCACTGGCTCTGGGGCTATTATTTTTGGGAGGATCGGGCGATGGGGTTTTGGGTTCGTTGGCGATCGGGCTTGGAGGAGTTTCTGGGGGAGTCAAATCCTGTTTCGGTGCGATCGCAGAAGGCTCTTCTGGAATCGGCGGGGGTGTTGCTGCTACCGGGGCTTCCAGAGGAATCGGCGGGGGCGCTGCCACCACCGGGGCTTCCAGAGGAATCGGCGGGGGTGTTGCTGCTACGGGCGGCTCCTCTGGAATCGGCGGGGGTGTTGCCGCTACGGGCGGCTCTTCTGGCGGAGTTGGCTCTGGTGGCGGTGCTGGTTTGAACGTTTCGGGCGGCGGAGATACCTTTTCTGGAATAACCGGCTCTGGCTTGGTTTTCTCTACTTTCGGTTCATCCAGCATGACGATTTCAATGGCATCGTCTGCAAATTCAGCAGGTTTAACCAACGCCAGAAGTAAGGGCAGCGCCACGCCGTGCAGCAAGGTTGAGGCGATAAAACCGATCGCCAGGAGTTTTTTGAGAGCTTCTTCTTGTTGTTGTCTTTGCGTCGCCGAAATATTTGAAAAACTCATGCCCGATCGATCTCCTTTATGGATGGGTTGGTGGCATCCTGGCTGGCTCCCCGACATCACCGGAAACAAGCTACCAACTGCTGGTTGAGCTTGCTATCAACGATGAACTTACAAATCTGATAAGAAGACTGTCACTTTTTTTAACACTCTTGCTATTCTTTTGCATTTATTTTGTTTCGCTCTAGCGAGCATACGCCATCACTGAGCATTTCCTCTGGCTGGAGTTTACCTCCCTCCCATGGGCGCTGTCAATATTCGGATTCTGACAGGGAAAGCTTCCAAAACTCTTTAAATACAAGATTCTATACGCCAATATACCAACATTTTTCAGCATTCTCAAGATTTTCAGAGAATTATTCATAGTTTTTTGTGGACTTAATATGTTAAATAATAAGTAAATTTTATAATAATTTGTGAATTAGGGCTTGACATTTCTGAAAATCTGTGAAATTCTAATTGAGAATATTTAACAGTATTTAAGATTATTGTTAACTCCTAACGCACATCCTTAGCAAGGAAGCAGGGGCAGAAAAATCGGTCAGGATCGCAGCAGGAGCATTTTGGTTGCAGGCGAAGATAGTCAGATACAGGTAGCGCGGGAAGTGCGGGAAGTGCGATCGCGCGATCGTGAAACAATTTTCCGTCTGAATCACTTGTGCCTGCTTGAGGCAGAAACTATACCAGCCTGCGATCGGGCTAATTGCACCATTAGGCAACTGGCGATCGCTCAACACAGCTAACGAGAATACAAACCAATGGATGCTTTCATTTACATTTTTAAAGCCGCAGGCATTGTTGCTTGGCCGCTGTTAGCCTCGTCAATCGCAGCAGTCGCACTGATTTTAGAGCGTCTTGCCTTTTGGTTTAGGGTAAATCGGCGACAGCGGCGAGTTGTGCGGGAAGTGCTACAAACCTACAGCCAAAATCCCGATTCCGCCATCAAAAAGTTGCAAGTAAATGCCGATTTGCCCTTAGCCAGAATTTTTTTAGAAGCATTAGAATTAGACTCGCCCAATATCGAAGAATTTCGTCTTGCCCTAGAGAGTGCTGCTCAGGCAGAAATCCCTATTCTGAAGCGATTCAATACAATATTTGACACCATTATTAGCCTCTCCCCGCTATTTGGATTGCTTGGCACAGTTTTGGGGTTAATTACTACATTTAGTTCCCTCAAATTGGGGAATGCCGGGGGCAGCAATGCTGCGGGCGTTACCGGTGGGATTAGCGAAGCCCTCGTCTCTACGGCATTGGGGTTAGTTGTTGCAATCTTTACGCTCCTATTTGCCAATA
Organism: Tychonema sp. LEGE 07203; assembly: GCF_015207285.1. Taxonomy (GTDB): domain Bacteria; phylum Cyanobacteriota; class Cyanobacteriia; order Cyanobacteriales; family Microcoleaceae; genus Microcoleus. The sequence continues at coordinate 35,130 of NZ_JADEXD010000008.1, forward strand.
TGTTTCGCGGGTTTTACTTGCAGCAAATGGCTTTTATTCAGGAAGCTGGAGGTCAGCTAGAGTTATTGTACCGTCACCGCTACGAACAATTATCAAGAGAATCTAATTATGCGCCTACCCGATGAACCTGATAATATTGCCCAAATCAATATCGTGCCAATGATTGATGTGGTATTTGCCATATTGACGTTTTTAATTATTTCCTCTCTTTCTTTATCAAAATCCGAAGGTCTACCCGTAAATTTACCCAAAGCATCAACTTCTCAGATTCAGGACTCGCCTGCTAAAATAACCGTCACTATTGACGATCGGGGAAAATTAATGGTTGATAAAACTTCAGTCAGTTTAGACCAGATTGAGAGTGCGGTGAAACAGGCGATCGGGTCAAATCCGAACTCCTTAATTGTGCTGAATGCGGATCAAAGTGTCAATCACGGAAATGTTGTGGAAGTTATGGATAGATTGCGCCGAATTAAGGGAGCTAAGTTAGGGATTGCTACCACAAGGTAGAGATATAATTTGACACTTCTCGTGCCCGATTTGCCCAGGAGTGTCAATTGGTAAATACAGAGGAAGACAAGAGAGAGATGAATACAGAACTATGAAGCGCGGATTAGATATGACTCGATTTGATAATTCCGATGCTACCGGATTTGATATCATTTATAGCCTTTCTGTGCTCTGGTATGAGGTACTATCCGGGATAGGCCAAACCGGCCAAACCGGGCATAGGGTATAGGGCTATCCTCACTTTTTTGATAACCGCTATAGGATTGCCATACCATAATTATTGTTTCGATTTTCCCAAAATAATGCAAATGTAGGGAAGATTCAAACCCCGATCGACTAAATCATCCCCAAATCTCAAATTTCAAATTGTTGAGACGGGCAGGGAAACTGAAACTGTGGTTTCTGGTTGCGGCAAACTTTCTATTTTAAATTTTCCTCCGTGCAATTCTGCAAGGCGCTGAACGATGGCCAGGCCCAATCCTAAACCTGCTTGTTGGTAAAGTTGGCGATCGAACTGTCTGTAAGCTTCTAGCTGTGCAATCTGATCCGCAGTCATGCCGCGACCTCGGTCTGTGACAGACAAAATAAATGTCCGATTTTCTACAAAAGCGCTTAAAAAAACCGGGGTTCCTTCTAAAGAAAACTTGAAGGCATTGTCCAGCAGTTCTTCGACAATTTTTGTAAGTTTTATAGAATCAATAGCTACTGACGAATCTTGCAGGTTTAATTGTAAATCATCTGTTCTATTCGCTTGTTTGGCTTGCTGCCGCGCTTTTTCGGCCAGCAAAGATTTGACGCAGCTAAATTCGCTGCTACGCATCTCAAGAAGCTGTTTGGGATTTGTGGCTGCTATTTCCAGTTCTGCATACAGCAAAAAATTCTGAATCAGCCTGTACAAGCGATGACCGGAAGTGTTAATTTGACCGATCATTTCTAAAATTTCGGATTCTTCAAAAACTTGATATTCTGACAACATTAGTTCAGAAAAACCCAAAATGGCATTCAAAGGAGTCCGCAGTTCGTGGGGCAGCGACATACTAATATTAGTTCGCAATTCGTTGAGAGTTTGTTGAGACTGCGTGCTAATTGTTTTATATTTTTCAAGTCGAATAGCAATTGCTTTTAGGAGTTCTTGTGGCGTACAAGGTTTGGTAATGTAATCGTCTGCTCCCAGTTCCATTCCCGTGCGAATGTCGCTTTTATCGGCTTTGGCTGTGAGAAAAATAAACGGAATTGTGGCAGTTAGGGGTTCGCAGCGCAAGGCTTTGAGGACGGCTTGACCGTCTATTTCCGGCATCATCATGTCGCACAAAATTAAATCCGGGATTTGGGCGATCGCCAATTTGATGCCGGTTTTGCCGTTGCTGGCTCCAATTCCTTGAAAATTCTCGGCTTCCAGTAAATCTAAAATATTTTCTCTAATCGCTTCTTCGTCTTCAATCACCAAAATTTTTACCACGGTAATTACTCCTTTTAATTAATAGTTGGTTAGAAACATCTGCGTTCAGATACTTGACAATATTGTTGATTCCGGGATAAAATAAAGGGTGAACTGCAAATGCTTATAGTTAATAATTAAGTTGTTCTGGGCGATCGAGAGTTAAAGGCAAGGTGATAGTGAAAGTTGTGCCTTTTCCTTCTTCACTGTCGATCGCCAGTTGGCCCCCGTGAAGTTCCACAGCCCGTTTCACAATTGCTAAGCCGAGACCGGTTCCGGAAATAGTGCCGACATTTGTAGCTCGGTAAAAAGTTTCCAATATCCGCTCTAAATCTGCTTGGGGAATCCCGATACCTCTGTCTTGAACTTGGAAAACAGCTTTTTGGTTTTGACAGTTGAGCTGCAAGGAAATTGTACTGCCGGCGGGGGAATATTTGATGGCATTTGAGAGGATGTTTCCCAAGATTTGCCGGAGCAGTTTTTCATCCATTTGAGCGTCGCAGTTGTCGCATTGATGTTTAAAGGCGATCGGGTGTTGGTTGCTGTCGTTGAGCTGTTGCTCTTCAACCACTTGGCGGCAAAATTTTTCGAGGTTTAAGGAAACCGGTTGAAACTGCAAGGTGTTTGCTTCGATTTTGCCAATTACGAGGATATCTTCTAATAACTCTGTCATGCGTTTAATTGCTAATTGAATCCGCACAAAATGAGTAGATTTTTTATCTTCACTCCACTTAGAACTGTAATCTTGCAGCAATCCAGTCGAAAATTGGATGGTTGTTAAGGGGGTGCGGAACTCGTGAGAAACCATTGTCACAAATTTGGCTCGCAATTCTGAAAGTTCTTTTTCTCGTGCGAGGGTTTTGAGAATTTCCGCTTCGGCTCGTTTGCGATCGCTAATGTCGCGGGCTTCAGCAATCAGCAGCAAAACTTGTCCCGTGTCACTTTTAACAGGTTTCAGCGAGAAATCAACTGTGATAATTTGGCCACTTTTGCCGAAAAAATCTATTTCGCCGCGAAAAAACTCGCCCGCAGCAGCTTTGGCGAGACCTTTTTTTAATTGTTCTTTACCATTTGGTGACTGCTGCCAAATCAACTGTTCCCAAATCGGGTAGCCAATAATATTTTGCGATCGAACTCCGGCAAAATCAAGGGCTGTCTGGTTCACTTCCAGCACGATTCCTTCGGGAGTCAGCAGCTTGGTAAGCTGAAACGAAGAGTCAAAAATCGCCCGAAAACGCCGCTCGCTTTCCCGCAGCATTTGAAATGTTTGAGATCGTTCGATCGCGTAGCGGATCGTCCGCACTAACAATTGGGTGGTAATTTGACCTTTAACAATGTAATCTTGAGCTCCCAAGCGCACTGATTCCAGGGCCGTCGCCTCGTCGTCCAAGCCTGTCATTACTACCGTTGCCACATCGGGAGCCACTTCTCGCAGGCTAGTTAGGGTTTCCAAACCGTGGCTGTCGGGCAAAGAAAGGTCGAGCAAAACTATATCAAAGGATTGTTTGGACAGTTGGGCGATCGCCTCGTGCAGGAACTCAACAGACACCAGTTCCCACTGCACTCCCGCAGATACTTCTAACAGTTCTGCCAGCAAATCAGCATCAGCCGGATTGTCTTCTACTAACAGAATCTTAATCCACATAGCTTACACCTTTTTGATTTAAACGTTGGTACTATTCAAAGATAATCTTAAACTTTTGGACTAACTCTTTCATTTTTAACTTAAAAATTCTGGTAGGACAAGGATCTGCCGCGGCTGTCCCAGGTTCCTCAATCAATCAATTAATAAGTTATAGGAAGTTGAACAACTGCGAGCCAGAACTCCTCAATTAACCTGACTACTTTAGTAAATTGCACGAAGTCTACAGGCTTGGTTATGTAACAGTTGGCATGGAGCGAGTAGGACTTGACAATATCTTCGGGAGCTGCTGAAGTGCTGAGAATCACGACAGGAATTAATTTTAACTTCTGGTCAGTTTTAATTTCTTCTAGCACTTCAATACCGCTTTTTTTCGGCAAATTCAAATCGAGCAAAATCAAATCGGGACGGGGTACGCCCAGATAGGGTGCTTTTTTGCGTAAAAACTTGATTGCTTCGACTCCATCCTCCACAAAATGCAAGTTATTCAATATTTTACCCTCACCTAGGGCTTCTATTGCCAAATCGGCATCGCTGGGAGAATCCTCAATCAGCAGAATCTCAACGGGTCTAACAGTGCTTCGATCGCTCATAACCGACGTATCCTTTTGATTAGAGGAAAAAAGATTGAAATTTAAGCCTTCAGGTACTAATTATAGGAATAGTAAAGTAAAAAGTCGCTCCTTTTCCTTCCTGAGATTCCACCCAGATGCGCCCGCCGTGGCGTTCCACAATGCGCTTGCACATCGCCAAACCGATGCCGGTACCGGAATATTCGCGGCGTCCGTGCAGGCGACAAAAAATGATAAAAATGCGATCGGCATACTGCGGATCGATGCCAATGCCGTTATCGCGGACGCTGAACACCCATTCGCTATCTTGCCGGCCCGCAGCGATATGAATCAACGGGATATCTTCGCGACAAAATTTGATACCGTTGGCGAGCAAATTTTGGAATAACTGCACCAGTTGAAATTCATCTGCCATCACGGTTGGCATCGACTCGCAGGTAATGACAGCTTTTGTTTCGGCGATCGCAATTTGCAAATTGCACAAACTTTGCTTGACAGCAGCGTTGCTATCGGCTGGCTCAAATTCTTTACCTCGGGTTCCCAGGCGCGAATAGGCCAACAAATCATTAATCAATTGTTGCATCCTGGTGGAACCGTCAACAATATAATTAATATATTTATCTGCTTTAGCATCCAAATTGCCTTGATAGCGCTGGGCCAGCAATTGAGCGTAACTGGTAACGGCTCGGAGCGGTTCTTGCAAATCGTGAGAAGCCACATAAGCAAATTGTTCTAATTCCTTGTTAGAACGCTTCAAATCTTCTGTAAGTTGCAGCATTTGCCGCTCTGACTCTTTGCGGTCTGTAATATTATAAATCAAGGCACAACACGACAGCATATTGCCCCGATCGTCCAATAGAGGACTGGCAGACATATAAGTCCAAATATCTTTACCGTCCTTGGTTTTGAATTTAAATTCGTGTTGTTCAGCAATACCTTGCTTGCGCCGCTCGAAATTCTCAAGAGCTTGCTGTTTTTCCGGTTCGTCCATGAAATCCCAAAGCGGCCGCCCGAACATTTCTAATTCACTATAGCCTAGCATTCGCGCCATTGCGCGGTTCACATAAGTTGTGCGGGCGTTGCTGTCAATTACCCAAATACCTTCTTCGGCTAATTCAACTATTTGCCTGTACTTAAATTCGCTTTCCTGCAAAGCTGTTTCAGTTAGTTTGCGATCGGTAATATCTTTCATAAAACAGTGGTGGCCGTTAAATATCCCTCCTTCGTCGCAAGCTGCTACCATCGTTACTTGCTTGTAAAAAAACGAGCCATTTTTCCGAACGCCTCTAGCTTCAACTTCTACTTTGCCAGAAATTAGCATTTCCTGATAAGCTAAGGTCAACATCTCAACATCGTCAGGATGTACGGTAATTTGCCATGCCATGCCGAGCATTTCTTCCGGTTCGTAACCGCAGGTACGAGCGTAAGCTCGGTTAATCTTCACATAGTGCCCCTCAATATCCAGCAGCGAAATGCCTTCCACCGCATTTTGCAAGGCATTGGTGAGGTCGCGCAGCTCTTTTTCAGCTTGTTTGCGTTGCGTAGCTGCCGCCACGGCATCGCTAATATCCTGACCGACACCTAAAAAACCCGTGATATTTCCTTCATTATCAAATAAGGCAGTCACCGACAACTGCACCGGAAACCGCGAACCATCTTTGCGAATGTAAGTCCATTCATTTTCGTCAGCTATTCCCCGACGCGGCCAAGTAATAAAAATATCAAATCCCGGCTCTATTTTTACTCCCAATTCTTGAGACAAAACTTCCGCTCTTTTGCTGATTTCAAGAGGATCGTGAATAATTTCTGGCGTGAATTTGCCCACCACTTCTTCAGAGGAATAGCCTAATAGTTTCTGGGCGGCGCGATTAAATGTTTTAATTGTACCGTCGGTATCTGTGGAAATAATTGTGTAGGTAGCGCTGTCAAGAATTGCATTTTGCAGTTGTGTCAGCTCCAACAAAGTTATCGCAATTCTTTGTCTGTAGGCTACTTCGTTTTGCAATTTTTGGTTAGAAATTTCCATTTGAACAGTGCGCTCGGCAATGCGATTTTCCAGAGTTTCATTGAGCAGTCGATTTTCCTCTTCTACCAGCTTGCGTTCTGTAATGTCAGTAACGGTACATACATAACTTTTAACCTCCCCATTTTCTCCGATTTGACCGACAGCTTGAGCGAACACCCACCTCACCTGACCGCCATCAAGACGTTGAAAACGGTACTCAGATTTAAACGGCAATTGCTCCTGCGCGACGCTATACCATTGAGCAAAAACGCTCTCGCGATCGTCTGGATGAATGCCTCGCAACCACCCTTTACCCAAAGCTTCATCGCAGGTGATTCCAGCAATTTGACACCAGCGTTCGTTGACATACAAACAGTTTTTTGAATTGTCAGCATAAAATATTCCAACTGGCGAAGCTTCTGTTAAAGTTTGATAGCGAGCGTCACTTTCTCGACGCTCGGCGATTTCTGTTTGCAGTATTTGATTAATCATCCCTAATTGAGCGGGACTCGTGAAAACTAATGCTTCAGGAATTAACGGAATTAATGCGAAAGCTGTATAAGCAGAAATCGTTGCGGTTATAAGTTTCAAGCTACCAGAAAGCCAATAAACAGGATGCCAAAGCGTCCAAACTTCCATTAAATGAGTAGTGCCGCAGGAGAGAATAAAGGCTCCAAACAGCCAAAAAATGTTGCGAAAGGGCAAATCTTTTCGTTTAAAGACAACATAAATCAGCGATACGGGTATTGAGTAGTAAGCCAGGGCAATTATCAAGTCTGACACTATGTGGAGCGCGACTAGCTCTCGCTGCCACAGGTAACAGTGGCCGTGAGGAATATAATTCCCGATGAATAACCAGTTATTTAATAAATTCCAGAGCATAAGGTGCGATTTACAGCCAGTTAAAAGAACAAAACTGGATCTGAGCTATAATTTATAACTTATCTCAAATTTTTAAGATCGATCGGCGGTTGAAAGCTACTACAAAGTTGATATAGCAATCCTAAATCATTTGCATAATTATTGTAGGGGCTCGCTTGCCTCGTGAAGAGCCCGATAGATAGGGGGGTAGGCATTCTTGGCACTACCCCTACAAATTTATCTAAATCATTTAGGATTGCTATAAGCTATTCTGCATTTAAACTGTATGTCAAAAAACAATCTTCACAATGAGTGGGGAGTAGGGGTTGGGCAGGAGAGCCCGCCCTGAATATGCAATGTTTATTTGCGCGACAGCTTATAGAACCCATTTGATATCTATTCTGCGTAAATCTCAGAAACCGGGTTTCTGTCTATATTTCTCGTCACCCCAACCAAAAACTCCAAGAAACCCGGTTTCTCGCCTGCGTAAATCTCAGAAACCGGGTTTCTGTCTATATTTCTCGTCACCCAACCCAAAAACTCAAAGATGTCAAATGGGTTCTATAGCGAAACCCAACCTACAAAATAAAAACTCAAGCCTTGTTTAATTTATCGGTTATATCGTCGACGGTTGCATCGGAATAATACAATCGAGTCAACAGTTAACACTCAACTATTCAGTTTTTCGACCCGCCCGTCAACTCTCAACAGTCAACATCATGAGGAGTGCAACCGGAATTGATATGAAAACTTAATAAAAAAATGGGGCGAGCCAGAAGCACGCCCCAAATAAGATGATGCTGCGACTATTAGCCCAACAGCGTCTTAGCTTTAGCTACCACATTATCAACGGTATAGCCAAACTTTTCTAAAGCAACGGTGCCCGGTGCAGAAGCGCCAAATCGATCGATGCTCAAGCTGTCACCTTCAGCGCCCAAATAACGTCCCCAGCCGAAGCTAGAAGCCGCTTCGACGGCTAACCGCTTGGTAACAGCTTTCGGGAGTACAGATTCGCGGTAAGCGGCATCTTGTGCGTCGAACAATTCCCAGCAAGGCATCGAAACGACGCGGACTTTTTTGCCGGTGGCGCGCAATTTTTCAGCGGCATCAACGCAGAGGTATGTTTCGCCGCCGGTGCCGATTAAAATGATGTCGGGAGTGCCGCCGTCGTCGGACAAAATGTAAGCGCCTTTGGCTGTTCCTTCGATCGAGCTTCCGGCCAAATTGGGCAGATTTTGGCGAGACAAAGCCATCAAAGTTGGGCGGGTGCGGCCTTCAATTGCCACTTTGTAAGCGCCGGATGTTTCGTTGCCGTCTGCAGGGCGCATTACCAACAAATCGGGAATTGCGCGCAGAGAAGCGAGGGTTTCCACGGGTTGGTGAGTCGGGCCATCTTCGCCCAAGGCTACGGAGTCGTGAGTCATTACATAGATAACTCCAGCTTCCGACAGTGCAGACAGGCGAATTGCGCCCCGCATATAGTCAGCAAATACCAAGAATGTTGCACAGTAAGGAATCAAACCGCCGTGGAGGACTAAGCCGTTGGCGATCGCCCCCATGCCGTGTTCCCGCACGCCAAACCGCAGGTTGCGTCCTTCGTATTGACCTTTTTGGAAATCTTTTTCACCCTTGAGCAGAGTCATGTTAGAAGATGCCAAGTCAGCCGAACCCCCGATCAATTCAGGTAGAACAGCAGCCAAAGCATTCAAACATTTTCCAGAATGGTTGCGAGTCGAATCTGCCTTATCTTCTGCCTTGTAAGTCGGCAAAACTTTATCCCAACCTTCAGGAAGTTTGCCAGCAACGGTGCGCTCGTATTCTGCTGCTTCTGCGGGATATTTTGCTTTATAATCCGCAAAAGTTTTATTCCATTCTTGCTCGGATTTAGCACCGCGATCGACTGCTTTGCGGAAGTGAGCCAAAGCATCATCAGGAACTTCAAACGGTGCGTATTCCCATTTCAAGAAATCGCGAGTTGCTTGCACTTCATCGGTACCCAAAGCAGCACCGTGAGCGCTGTAAGAATTGCGCTTGTTGGGAGAACCGTAACCGATGACTGTGCGGATTTTAATCAGAGTCGGTTTGTCCGTGACTTTTTTGGCTTCTTCAATAGCTTTGTGAACTTCTTCTGCGTTAGTATCTTCGTCGAGATTGGTATTGTCTACTGTAATGACGTGCCAGTTGTAGGCTTCAAAACGCTTGCCGACATCTTCGGTAAAGGCCAAGTCAGTGTCGCCTTCAATGGAGATGTGATTGTCATCGTAGAGGGCAATTAATTTGCCCAGTCCGAGGTGTCCGGCCAAGGAACAAGCTTCGCCGGAAATACCTTCCATGTGGCAGCCGTCACCCATGATGACATAGGTGTGGTGGTCAACAATGGTGTGGTCGGGCTTGTTAAATCTGGCAGCGAGGTGAGCTTCTGCCATTGCCAAACCGACGGCGTTAGCAATGCCTTGTCCCAGGGGGCCGGTGGTAACTTCTACGCCTTCGGTGATGAAGTTTTCGGGGTGTCCGGGGGTTTTGGATTCCCACTGGCGAAATTGCTTGATGTCGTCGAGGGTGACGCTATCGTAGCCGGTGAGGTACATGAGGGCGTACTGCAGCATGCAGCCGTGTCCGGCGGAGAGGACGAAGCGGTCGCGGTTGAACCACTTGGGGTTTTTCGGGTTGAACCGCATGAAGCGATCCCACAGCACGAAGGCCATAGGCGCAGCGCCCATCGGCAGTCCTGGGTGTCCTGATTTTGCTTTTTCTACCGCATCGATGGCGAGAAAGCGGATAGAGTTGATGCAGAGTTCTTCGAGTGATTGGGTTGCAACAGCCATAATTCTGGTTTTTTATATTTAAGAAAGAGTGTGTGTGGTCGATTCTGTACAGCAGAGGTGCGATGAGGTTAGTTCGATCGCCTTTGTGCTGTTGAGTTTCTGTGGAACTGCCGTGAGGCTGCACTACCTATCATCTCATCACTTGCGATCGACAGACAACTTAATTTTTTAATGTTTCGGTCGCTTTGTGCTGTTGTCTGTTGTCTGTTGACTGTTGTCTGTTGACTGTTGTCTGTTGACTGTTAACTGTTAACTGTTAACTGTTAAGAGGGCCCGCCCGCACCATCCACCGCTCCTACTGTCTGTTGACTGTTGTCTGTTGGGAGTAGGGAGAAGGTCTTCGTCAGAATTCAGAGCTTGCAGGTTGGGCGATCGCGAATGTATCTTGATTTTGTGACAAATTGGTCTGTGTTGCGAAGTTTATGATAGAGTTTGGTGTTTCTGACATCTTGCAGCTCGATCGCCAACAGCCAAGATGCCTGTTCCACAAAGAGTGAATTTTCTTGTGGGGAGTACGGGTTTGGCTCTTCTAGCGCACCCGATCGCGCGAGCGCCAGAATAGTGCAAGATGTCAGATATTTGTAATTTTAATTAGGCAATAACTAATGACTCTGAGTGAAGCCGAAGTCCGCAGTCAAAAAGTAGACGAACTGCGATCGCAAGGCATTGAACCGTATCCCAGTCAATCCTACGCGCGATCGCACACAGCCAAACAAGTTCGGGAAATATTTAGTCAGCCGGGAAAAGAACTCGAAAACGGAGAAACAGATCCCGAAGAAATCTCCCTGCGAGTAGGCGGCCGCATCACTTCCAAGCGAGACAGCGGCAGCATTTGTTTCATCGATTTAAAAGACGCTACAGACAAAATTCAACTCAAAATCGAGAAAAAAATCGTCACCGGCGAAGTCGGTTTAAGCTTCAAACAAATAAAACAATTGCTCGATGTCGGCGATTTTGTCGGCATCGAAGGTATTGGCTGCCGCACCCCCAGGGGAGAACTTTCTATCTTGGTAAGGGAATTAACGCTTTTATCAAAAGCTACGATGCAATTTCCCGATGCTTATTACGGCATTAACGACCCCGAAGTTTGCCGTCGCCACCGCGAAATGGATTTAGCAAGCAACCAAGACGCGCTCAACCGTTTTATGCTGCGAAGCCGCATCGTCCAAAGCATCCGTTCCTATCTCTGGAAAGCCAATTTTTACGAAATAGAAACCCCGACGCTGCAAGCAATTTACGGCGGTGCTGCAGCTAAACCGTTCATCACCCACCACAATGCTTTGGAAGTAGATTTGTATTTGCGCGTTGCTCCCGAACTGTTCTTGAAAAGAGCAATTTGTGGCGGTTTCGAGCGAGTATTTGAACTAGGAAAAGCCTTTAGAAATGAGGGCATTGACAGCACCCACAATCCAGAATTTACATCCTTAGAAGTTTACCAAGCCTATGCAGATGTATTCGACATTTTAACAGTTGTCGAAGATGTGATTTGTTTCGCAGCAGCAGAAGTATTTGGCGATGTCAAAGAAATTGAAAATCAGGGAGAAACGATTAGTTTAGAACGTAAATACGACTACAGCGAAAAATATCCCGGTTTTAGCGGCAAACACTGGCAAGTGAAAACAATGGTAGAAGCTGTCAGAGACGAGTTTGGACTGGATTTTGACAGTTTGGACTTGGAAAGTGCGATATCCTCTGCAACCAAGCTAGAAATGCACCTATCTCAGCTAGAAAAACAGAGTTTAGGCTACGTGCTGTATGCAGTTTTTGACAAATTAGTTGTCCCCAAACTAATTCAACCTACATTCATCATCGACTACCCTGTCGAAGTCAGTCCCCTAGCCAAAGGACACCGCAGCAAACCCGGATTTGTCGAGCGTTTCGAGTTATTTATCAACGGCACCGAATACTCGAACGGTTTTTCAGAATTGAACGATCCGAAAGAGCAAAGAAAGCGGTTTGAGGAACAGTTAGCACAGAAAAATGCAGGCGATGACGAAGCGCATCCAATGGATGAAGACTTTATTCAAGCCTTATCTTTGGGAATGCCTAACTGTGCCGGAATGGGAATCGGTGTAGACAGATTGGTGATGCTTTTAACAAATACTCAAAGCATCCGAGATGCCGTGATGTTCCCGACAATGCGGCCTGTCAAAGATTGATTCGAGTTACTTTTTCAACCGCAGATATTTGCGGATGAACACAGATTGACGCAGATAGAATTTCATCGGCGTTTATCTGTGTTAATCTGCGGTTCAAAACATATTAGACCTCTTGCAAAAATAATATCGTTTCCGCTTGCATCGGAATGATTTAACCTTATTAGTACGCAGAGTACACAGAGTCCGAGAATATATATATCTGAATCATTCCGATGCTACCGGATTTGATATAATTAGGACGGGATCTGGGGCCCATCCCACAATAAAAAACAACTCTTGTGGGATGGCCCCAGATCCCGTCCCATCAATTGATGAAAAGGATTTTTGCAAGAGGTCTATTCTTTCATATCATATCGTTTCTGGTTGCATCGGAATCATAAAATCGAGTCAACAGTCAACAGTCAACAGTCAACAGTCAACAGTCAACAGTCAACAGTCAACAGTCAACAATTCCGGTATGAGTGCAACCGCAATTGATATCACCGCATAAACGAACCGACAACACCGTTCATATCCTCAGCCAAAGGATTTCCCAAAGCCTTAAATTTCCACTCGCCGCCTTCTCGATATACTTCTCCCATCAACATATTTAATTTGCCTTCATAGGAAGGATCGTTTGACAAGCGATAGCGGGCGATTTCTTTCCCTGCTGCATCTACAGCCCTCACGTAAGCATTTTCTACCATGCCAAAATGCTGTTTTCTGTTTTTGGCATCGTAAATATTTACGCCCAAAATAATTTTGTGATATTGTGCTGGCAACGTGCTGAGTTTAACCAATATTTGTTCGTCGTCGCCGTCTCCCTCCCCGGTGAGATTGTCGCCTGAGTGCACAACTGTTTTGTCCTTTGACTCCAAATGAGAGTAATAAATTACATCTTCTTTGTAATTTTTTAATTTGCCGTTTTCTCCCAGCAGCATAGCGTAGGAATCTAAGTCAAAGTTTGCACCGCTGCTTCTGCCGAAAAGGCCTTTTTTAGTTTGTGCAACATCCCAGCCTAAAGCCATTGTCAGTCGGGATAAGTCGAATTCGCTTTTGCTGAGAACTATTGATTGTCCTTTTGTCAAGTTGATAGCCATAGTTTTGTGATTTGGTAAGGTTTATAATGGAGATTTTTTAGCAAAACTTCGGACTGTTTTGGGTGCTAAGGATGACAGCGCTGACGGCCTTCTCAAAACTGGCGGTTCTCAAGCTTGGTGAGAATAGCCCTATGCCCGCGGAGGCCACAAAGGCCACGGAGGCCACTCCTAGCACCTCATGTTACGCTCGGAAGGCTATATCTCTCATGGGTCTGATTGCTAAGAATCAAGGGGAATATTCGTACTCCTTCCGAATTTCCCCTCGATTTGTTTAGCTGGAATCGACTTTTTATGCCGATTTTTTATCCGGCATACTTGTCTACAAAGCTTTGCAAGCCAGAATTGTAGCCTTCTCCGACTGCTTGGAACCTCCACTCGCCATCTTTCTTGTAAAGTCTGCCAAACTCCACCGCAGTCTCCCTAGAAAAATCCTCGTCCAAATCGTACTTGGTGACTTCTGTGTTAGTAATGGTGTCGTAAATCCTGATAAAAGCATTCCGCACTTGACCGAAGTTTTGCCTTCTCGATTCTGCTTCGTGGATTGTTACCACAAACACAATTTCTTCTACTGCCGGATCGACTTTGGTTAAATCGACTGTAACGGTTTCATCATCTCCAACTCCTTCTCCGGTTAGGCTATCTCCCAGATGTATTACAGAAGAATCGGGCGACTGTTTGTTGTTGTAAAAAACAAAGTATTTTTCGCTGGGGATTTTGCCGCTAACTCCCAACATAAACACGGAAGCATCTAAGTCAAACGCCCCGCCCGTGTCTGTAGCATTAGTATCCCATCCCAAACCGATCCCGGCATTTTTCAGCCCCGGTGCTTCTTTCGAGAGATTGATTCTGCCGCCTTTTTCCAAGTTGATAGACATTTGCCCTCCTATTCACAACATCAGTAGCGTTACCGATCGCAATTATATCAATATTATATCAATTATTAGAGAAGCTTGACAAATTGCTGCTGAGACTCCTCGAATCAATTTGAGATTTTAAATTTGGGATTTGAGATTGTAGAATTGACCCTGCGGATAAATCTGGAGGCTTTGTACCCTGGATGCTTGAGACTAGAGGAGGTTGACAATTTGCTTTTGGTACTCATCTTCGGTGATGAGTTCTCGGGTGCTTTCCACTCTGTCTAAAAACACGATGCCGTCTAAATGGTCGTGTTCGTGTTGAAAAATACGGGCTACAAAGTCTGTGAGTTGTTGTCGGTGGAGTTTGCCGTTTCTACAAGTGTATTCGATCTCGATCGCCCTGCTTCTGGGTACCAACCCCCGAATCCCCGGAATGCTCAAACACCCTTCCCAGTCTTTGACTGTCTCTGTGGATGCAGCCACAATCCGGGGATTAATCATCGCTGTGGGTTCCATCTTCGGTGCTTGGGGATACCGCAGGTTGGGGCGGGATGCGACGACGAACAGGCGATCGCACCTCCCTGCTTGAGGGGCGGCAATCCCCACTCCGTTTGCGTGTTGGACGGTAGAAATTAGGTTGTCGATTAGCTGTTGAATGCGCGAGTCCTGAATATTCTCGACAACTTGCGACGGTTGGCGCAGTACAGGATTGCCTAACTGTGAGATTTGTAAGATTTCTGCCATATTTTTTAGTTATTAGTCATTAGTCATTAGTCATTGGTCATTGGTCATTGTTAGCTGTTGACTGTTGACTGTTGACTGTTGACTGTTGACTGTTGACTGTTGACTGTTGACTGTTGACTGTTGACTGTTGACTGTTAGCTGTTGACTGTTAGCTGTTGACTAACAACTAACAACTCACAACTAACAACTCACAACAAATTATCTAATTTTTTGAACAGGCAAACTCCCCGGTTGCACAGTCAAGTTAAGTATTTGCCCGTTGCGATTAATCTCCATTTGCAACAAGCCGCCAACCTTAGCATTTTGCACGAAATCCTGAACAGCTTCCGACTGAATGATCGGCTGATTGTTAATCTTTTGAATCACATCTCCAGCCCGCAAACCGGCGGCCGCAGCGGGTGAATTAGGAACTACGCTCACAATAGCGACACCGCGATCGACTGCAACTCGCAAATTGCTATTAGGATTGCTGTTAATTTGCTGCTTAACATCAGGAGTCAGCGTCGCCATTTCAATGCCTAAATAAGCGTGTTCGACTTTTCCGGTGGAAATCAGTTCCTGCGCTACCTGTTGGGCCGCCTGAATTGGAATCGCAAATCCCAACCCTTGAGCACCTTGAATAATCGCGGTATTCATGCCAACAACTTCGCCCGAAGCATTCAGCAGCGGGCCGCCGGAATTGCCCGGATTGATTGCAGCGTCTGTTTGAATAAAACCGATGCGCTTGTCGGGCACGCCCACATCAGAGCTCGATCGCCCCGTAGCGCTAATAATCCCCGCAGTTACCGAATTGTCCAAACCCAAAGGATTGCCGATGGCGATCGCCCATTCCCCAGACAACAGCTTATCAGAATTGCCGATCGCCGCCACAGGCAGAGCATTCGCCTCAATCTTCACCACAGCCACATCCGTCACCTTATCCGCCCCCAACACCCGCCCCTGATAGCTGCGGCCGTCCCTGAGAGTTACATTTACCGTATCTGCACCCTCTACAACGTGAGCGTTAGTGAGAATCACGCCGTCAGCCCCGATGACAA
Organism: Tychonema sp. LEGE 07203; assembly: GCF_015207285.1. GTDB lineage: Bacteria > Cyanobacteriota > Cyanobacteriia > Cyanobacteriales > Microcoleaceae > Microcoleus. Next base: position 50,859 of record NZ_JADEXD010000008.1, read on the forward strand.
AACCCGAACCCGTACCCCGTTCGATCCCGCCCCGGCCGCCCGAATTCGGTTCTGCGCGAAAAAAATCTTCCGGTGACAGCCTTCTATTTCCCGGTTTCACCAGGCGCGAAGCGTCGATCCGCACTACGGCCGGGCCAACTTTTGCCACCGCGGCCACAATGAAATTCACATTGGCTGCATCCCCCGACAAGGGAACGGGCGGCAATACTTTGCTACCTTGAACCTCAGTCTTGGGAGGCAGTTGCAATTTTGGTTGCAGCGCCTCTTGTCCCGAATCGCCAGAATTTCCTCGTAATTGAGAAACCGTCAGCCGATCGCCCAACATGGCTGCTCCGGCTCCAGTTACCAGCAGCAATATGTAAATTGCCGGTTGCTTCCAAAACTTGCCTGTAGAACTCTTCATAGCCATGTTTTTAGGCTTTCCTGCCAATTTTAAATATTTGCCTAGCAGCTCTTTGATACCTGCTATATCGCAGCCGGGCCGCCAAACTTTTGGGCGATGGCGTCCCGCCCTCGCCCGTGCTACGGCAGACTCCCTTAAACTTTAGCATCTGAGGACTAAACTCTCTAGACTGTAGACTAAATCTCTTGAATGCCGATCGGCAGAAGTGAGCGATGGACATTCCCCTCGAAAATCTGTGGAAACAGATACTTGAACATCTCCAGGTACAACTGAGCAGACCTAGCTTTGAAACCTGGATCAAAACTGCCAGAGCCGAACAGCTCGAAAATAACTGTTTGATTGTCAGCGCCCCCAACCCCTTTGCTCGCAATTGGTTGCAAAAATATTACAGAGAAATCCTTGCCGATGCAGTCGAAGAAATTCTCGGCTATCCCGTAGACATTTACTTGACAATTGCCGGGGGAAACGAAACAGACGACAGCAGCGACTCCGCCGCGATTTGGCCGTCCCCCATCGCCGATGTCCCCGAAAGCAACTCGCTTCACCCTCCCAAACCCGCCAATTTAAACCCCAAATACGTATTTTCCCGCTTTGTCGTCGGTTCCAACAACCGCATGGCTCATGCTGCTTCCCTCGCAGTAGCCGAGTCTCCGGGTCGAGAATTCAATCCCCTATTTTTGTGCGGCGGCGTTGGTTTGGGCAAAACTCATCTCATGCAGGCGATCGGTCATTATCGCTTGGAAATTGACCCCAACGCCAAGATTTTTTACGTTTCTACTGAAAAATTTACCAACGATTTAATCGCTGCCATTCGCAAAGACAGTATGCAAACTTTCCGCGACCATTATCGGGCTGCCGATGTTTTATTGATAGATGACATTCAATTTATTGAAGGCAAAGAATACACTCAAGAAGAATTTTTTCACACTTTTAATACTTTGCACGAATCCGGAAACCAAGTAGTTTTAGCTTCCGACCGACCGCCGCAGCAAATCCCCCGTCTTCAAGAGCGTTTGTGTTCCCGATTTTCGATGGGATTAATTGCAGACATTCAATTGCCCGACTTGGAAACTCGAATGGCAATTTTGCAAAAAAAAGCTGAGTATGAAAATATGCGACTGCCGCGAGATGTGATTGAATACATTGCTTCTAGCTATACTTCCAACGTGCGGGAATTAGAAGGAGCTTTGATTCGGGCAGTAGCATATCTTTCAATTACCGGTTTGCCGATGACAGTAGAGAATATCGCCCCAGTTTTGAACCCGCAAACAGAAACCGTAGAGGCGACTCCCGATGCAGTAATTGCAGTTGTGGCCGAGGCATTTGATGTTTCTGTGGAAGATTTGAAAGGTATTTCCCGCAGGCGCGAAATTAGTCTCGCCCGTCAAATAGGGATGTATTTAATTCGGCAGCATACTGCTTTAAGCTTGCCAAAAGTTGGCGAAGTTTTCGGCGGAAAAGACCACACGACGGTGCTTTACAGTTGCGATAAAATTGCTCAACAGCGAAACACTGACCCAAATTTGGCCCAAACTTTGCGTCAATTGAGCGATCGAATTAATGTTGTCAGCCGCAAAACTTGACAAGAAATCAGTTGACTGTTGACTGTTGACTGTTGACAGTTATATCAAATCCGGTAGCATCCCAATTGTAAAATAGAGTCAGATAAAATCCACGCTTCACCGTCCTGTATTCACATCTCTCTTGTCTTCCTCTGCGTTCTCTGCGCTCTCTGTGGTTAAAAATCATTCCGATCCAACCGAAAACGATATTATTACCAATTCCCAATTCTCAATTCCCTGTTTGGCCAATAACAGAAATCTTGCCTGTGGAAAAACCTGTGGAAAATTTACCCTTTGTTTGTGGAAAACTGTACTCGATCGCCCAAAAGAATTTTTGCACAAAAATGAGCGGGCGATCGGCAGCACCCACTTTTCCACAAGTTTTCCACAGGTTGTTTTGAGCTGCAAGTCCCGTCCCACAAGCAATCAACTTTGTTTTCCACAGTTTCCACAGGGCGATCGACACAAAAAATATTCAATAAATAAAAAATACTGACAAAGCCTGCACCCTGCAGAAATAATTGGCGGCGCGCCACAACCTCAGAAACCGGATTTATACCAACCCGCGCACCCTGCACAAAGAAAAATCGGCCCGCCAACTTTCTGTGATAGGATTTGGTTTCGTCTCAAATCCGGTTAATTAACCTCCCATGAAATTGGTTTGCACCCAAAGTGACCTCAACGCCAACCTCTCGTTGGTAAGTCGGGCTGTTCCCTCCCGCCCCACACATCCGGTACTAGCCAACGTGCTCTTAGTAGCGGATGAGGAAAATCAGCGGGTTAGCTTGACAGCTTTCGATCTCAGTTTGGGCATTCGCACCAGCTTCGCAGCAGAAGTAACAGGCGGCGGCAGTTTTACCATACCCGCTAAATTGCTCAACGATATTGTTTCGAGACTCCCAGACGGAGAGATTACTTTAGAAGACGAAGCCGGGGACACCGTAGCCTATCTCACTTGCAGTTCTGGCAGCTACCAAGTCAGAGGCATGGGCCCAGAAGAATTCCCAGAATTGCCCGCAATCGAAGCCGGAACAATCCTCAAACTGCCGCCCGAAGCTTTGATAGAAGGACTCAAAGGAACTTTATTTGCGACAAGCCCCGACGAAGCAAAACAGGTACTCGCAGGAGTGCATTTAAAAGTCTTGCCAGATTGCTTGGAATTTGCAGCAACAGACGGGCACAGATTGGCAGTAGTTCAAACTGCAAACGAAAAAGCCGAAGGCGAAGAAACCCAAGAACAATTTGAGGTAACAGTTCCCGCCAAAGCATTGCGGGAAGTAGAAAGAATGCTAGTAATGCGGCAGTGGACTGAACCCGTTACGCTGCATTTCGAGCAGGGTCAAGTAGTGTTTGAATGGGCTGACCAGCGGTTGACAACTCGCACCTTGGAAGGGCAATATCCCGCATACCGGCAGTTAATTCCGCCGTCTTTTGAGCGGCAAATTACCTTAGAAAGGCGATCGCTCTTAGCAGCAGTCGAAAGAATAGCAGTTTTTGCCGACCAAAAAAATAATATCCTCAAATGCAGCATCGACGAAGAAAATCAGGAAATCACCTTATCGGTAGATGCCAAAGATGTCGGTTCCGGCAAAGAGTCAATGCCAGCACAGATTTCGGGAGACAGCATCGACATTGCTTTCAACGTGAAATACTTAATTGACATTTTGAAAACAGCTCAGTCTCCCGAAATTCAACTGCAATTAAACGCCGCTCTTGCGCCTGTAATTTTTCAGCCTTTGGGCGGAGTTAACGCTACATTCTTGGTGATGCCAGTTCAACTAAGAGCTTAAAAAGAGTTAGCAGTCAGTAGTCAGTAGTCATTAGTCATTAGTCAGTAGTCAACAGTTAACAGTCAACAGTCAACAGTCAACAGTCAACAGTCAACAGTCAACAGTCAACAGTCAACAGTCAACAGTCAACTGTCAACACTCAACAGTCAACCGCAGACGGTGCCGCCAAAATTGTTGATACAATTAATCAGCGTTAATCAGCGTTAATCAGCCTGTATCTGCGGTTAAAAAAAGATAGTTTTGCCACCGCAGATGACAATTGATGAACGCGGATTTACGCAGAGGTGGAAAGATCGGAAGAATTCTGATACTAACAAATTTGATATGACTTATTACTTCAAATTAATGGCAACAAAATCTCAAATTCCGTCCCCGTACCGGGCGTAGAATGCAAATTCAACTTGCCTCGATGCTTTTCCGTAACAATTTGATGAGTAATTGCCAACCCCAAACCAGTACCTTTCCCAGCAGGTTTAGTGGTGAAAAATGTATCAAAAATCCGCCGCTGAATTTCTGGCGGAATTCCCGGCCCGTTATCGGCAATTCTGATCGCTATCCAAGCATTATTTTGATTTTCCCCGGCTGATTCTGGGCTGAAGTCACCGTTTTTGCTGGCGGATGATAGTTGTTTTGCATTTTGTCGATCGCCCAAAACATAATTTTGCATTAATTGCGAACTTACGCAGCCTCCGTCAAAACTTTCTATTACCTCAGTTTCAATCCTAATCGCAGGCACAAAACCTTTTTTTCCTTTTACCTCTTCCAAAGCATCCATCGCATTGCTGACGATATTCATAAACACCTGGCTCAACTGACCAGAATAACAATTGACTAAAGGCAAATCCCCATAGTTTTTAACTACTTTAAATCCGTACTTGAGACGGCTTTTCAGAATTAGCAGCGTACTGTCAATACACTCGTGGATATTAGCTTTTTTGCGATGGGTTTCGTCCATGTAAGAAAAGGTGTGCAGGCTGGTAACAAGTTCCGTCAGCCTCTCTGATGAAACTTTCATACTTTTGAGAATTTCCACCCAGTCTTCTTGCAAAAAATCAAATTCTATGTCTTCCTTGAGTTCGTCAATTTTTTCGCTGCGGCCGACAATTTGCTCGTAAGCAGACAGCAACTTCATGAAATCTTTCGAGTAGTTGGACAAACAGCCGAGATTTCCGCTGATGCAGGTGACGGGATTTCTAATTTCGTGAGCTACTCCAGCTACCATCTGCCCCAAACTAGCTAGTTTTTCGGTTTGAATTAGTTGAGATTGAGTTTGTTGCCTCAGCAATTTTGTCGCTAGTTCGTGAATGTTGGATTGGGCTACTAACAATTCGTGCACGTCCAGCAAACTATAAGTTTGAGGCGACACTTGAACCACAATCGGTTCGTAAAGCAGTTCTTTCGATCGTTGCAGCGACTTTCGGGCTGCATCCACAATTAAAGTATTGCTAGGAAAAATCAAAGTCTCAATTTCTGCAAAGCGGTACAAAGCCCTCACAGGTCGTTTTAAAAATAATTCTCGCCCAAAAGGACGGCTGAGAAATTCCAAAAATCTCCGCCGGGAAATCATGCCGACAAATTTACCTCGATTGGTCAAAATGACTCCTGGCAACAGCAGATTAGCTTCTAACATCTGGGAAATTTTCATCCCCAAATCCATAGCTTCTACTTGAAAATCGTAAAGCGATAATTCTTGGAGAGTAGAGTCTAAACCAAGTTGTCTTAGCTCAGCTTCGGACGCGGGTTGGACTGGTCTTTCTACGCAGGAAGTATTTAACATAAATTCATCAGCACGCTTTTTTGGGGTTTTATTTGCCAGCGGACATTCAGCTACTAAACCTCAGCAGGTAAATAACTGAATATTTGGGTCTTTATCTCTCGGTCAACTGCATTTTAAATTACACAAAAAGCTGACCGCGATCGATGGGATTTTACCGCTTCCAATATTAGGCAAGTTTGAGTGTGACCGAAATAGAATGCGCCCGGGCAACTATGCCTCACTTTATTTTATACTGACTTGAGATTTACTGACGCTTGATTCGAGTATTTAATTATTAGTTAACCTTGAGTTATATTGTTAACCTGTTTTTAATAATTAATTAACTTGCCGCCGAAAGAATTAATTGATATAGCAATCGTCGCATCATTTTCAATAACTGGTTAAGAGGCTAGAAATCGATGTCACTCTTGAAGAGCCTCGCCTGCGAAAAGGTCGGCTCTTCGGAGTCCCAGAAGCGTTACCAGGCTCTTCCTGGTAACGAGTAGAAGGCCATACTGTTTCCCTACCGAAGCCCTGTAAATCATCAAAAAACAAACGCTGTAAAGTTCCTGTTTCAAGCTTGGGTAGGGATAGGGTTCAACACTGCTACCGTGTTATTTTTTATTGTGAGGAATCGGCAACAATGTCTGAGAGCAAATCCTGTAGCATTGGAACTGTGTAGTGCGATCGTCTCGATCGCGATTCAGACCGCTTTTCAAGACAATCGCTCGCTCAACGCTCCAAATATATAATTCCGATGCCACGGAAAACAATATAACTTCCGCAAGAAGATTTACCTAAAATTATTACCAAAAAGGGTTAGCAAGGAAATTAAGGTTTCTGAATATTATCAAAAAGTGCGTACAGTAAATATTATGAAAATATCGATCTGCCAAAAATCTGTAAAAAAAGCTTACGAAAAAAAATTGGCAGCAGGTGAATAAAAGTTTCCTTCAAAAAATCTATCTGCACAAAAATGACAAAATCGAGTATAATGTTATTGCGAAATTGAGGATCGGTTGAGAAATACTGTTGAAAAAACTAAATTTATCGCATAAGAGCGCGAGAACTTAAGACCCGCGCTCTACCGCATCGGTGTCGGGTAACAGGTCGTCTCGCCGCTTGTCGATTCCCCTCGATGGGCATGAGACAAGCATTTACTGTATGCCGAAATCTCCGTAAATATGCCATAGTCTGAGTATGTTAACGATGAACTACCGCTATCGTATCTATCCCGATACCACCCAACAGGAAATTCTGTCTGAGTGGCTGGAGACTTGTCGCAAAGCATACAACTATGCTTTGCGAGAACTCAAGGATTGGTGCAATAGCCGTAAATGTTTGGTTGACAGATGCTCTTTAACGCAAGAATATATCATTCCTGCGAATGTGCCATTTCCAAGTGAAGTGAATCAGCTTAACGCTTTACCTAAAGCCAAGAAAGTTTTCCCCAGACTGGGTGAAGTGCCTTCTCAGGTTTTACAGCAAGCAATTAAGCAATTCCATAAAGCTTGGGAAAACTTTCAGAAAAGAGGGTTTGGGTTCCCTCGATTTAAGAAATATGGGATTGTTAAATCCTTGTTGTTCCCTCAGTTCAAGGAATCACCTGTAACAGGGAACAGTATCTTACTACCCAAGATTGGCTCGATCGCAATTAACTTGCATCGCCCCATTCCAGAGGGATTTGCAGTCAAGCAAGTACGCATCCTTAAGAAAGCTGATATCTGGTACGCCAGTATCAACATTCAGTGCGATGTGAGCGTACCAGATCCAAGACCACACGGTCATCCCATTGGTGTAGATGTAGGCTTAAAAAATTTTCTAGCTACCAGTGATGGAGTTCTCGTAAAACCGCCTAAGTTTTTTAGGAAGATGCAAAGCAAGCTGAAATTGCTGCAACGCAGACTAAATAGAAAAAAGCAGCGGTATAAGAATTACGAGAAACAACGGCTCAAAGTAGCTCGGATGCACCACAGGATTGATAACACTCGTAAAGACTTTCACTTTAAACGAGCTCACGCTCTTTGTGAGTCTGCCGATACGATCTTCATGGAATATCTGGATTTCACCGTTATGGCAAAAGGTTTTCTTGGAAAACATATGCTTGATGGTGGGTTCGGTCAGTTCCGCAGCATTGTCAATTATGTGTGCTGGAAACAGGGTAAGTTCTTTGGTGAAGTCAATAGTCGAGGTACAAGTCAGGAATGCCCTGAGTGTGGTGCGACTGTCAAGAAAGACCTGAAGGTTCGAGTACATCAATGTCCTGAATGTGGATACACGACGGATAGAGATGTTGCTAGTGGTCAGGTAATTAGGAATCTTAGGAATAGCCCTGATTAGTACCGTGGGACACACGGGAATGGAAACCGTCTGTGCAGGCGAACTCGCGGGGACTCAAAAGTCTAGCCAAGTGCCGAAATCCCGTAAGGGAGCAACCAGAAAATCTAAGAAGTGATTCTTAGAAAGCCCGCGTTGTACCTGTACTCAGGTCAACGTCGGGAGGATGTCACTGAAATAGACAGGTGCAAATTGAGGATTGAAGGCGTACCCAAATTGACTAAATATTTACTGATCGGTTCCACAAAAGCTTACAGCGGCAAGTCTGCCATCGCCCTAGGGATGGCGCTCGCACTCCGGGCAAAAGGACTCGCCGTCGCCTACGGCAAACCTCTGGGAACCTGTTTCAGCTCGGAGGGAGCTGGAACCGAGGAGGAAGACGTGCGGTTCGCGGTAGAGACGCTGAAACTCTCAGAAAGTCAGATGCCGTCAACATTGCTGTATTTGGACGAGGAGACGGTTCACAAGCGTTTGCGGGGAGAAGACACGACAGACTACCGGCTCTCTCTAGCGAAATATTTGCAAGCCCCCAGCACTGACTTGGTGCTGTTAGAAGGCCCGGCTAATTTGGAGGAAGGCAGTTTGTTTGATTTGTCTTTGCCTCAAGTGGCTGAGGCGGTTGATGCTTCGGTGTTGCTGGTGACGCGCCCGATCGATCTTTACATAGACGATTTGCTGTCGGCTAAGCGGCGCTTGGGTTCGCGCTTGGCTGGGGTTGTGCTCAACGACGTGCCCTCGGACAAGCTCGAAGCCGTAACGGCGACTGTGCGGCCTTTTCTGGAGGCTGCGGGTATTCCAGTGTTGGGAATGCTGCCGAGAAGCGCTTTGCTGCGGAGTGTCAGCGTCAAAGAATTGGTACATCAATTGAAAGCTGAGGTGCTCTGCCGTCGAGACCGTTTGGATTTGATGGTGGAAACCTTGACAATTGGCGCTATGAATGTTAGCTCGGCTATGAAATATTTCCGCAAAGCCAGAAATATGGCGGTAGTCACCGGGGGCGATCGCACCGACATTCAGTTGGCGGCTCTCGAAAGCTCGACTCAGTGCTTAATTCTCACAGGGCACTTGCCTCCTTCTCCCCTGGTAATCGGCAGGGCAGAAGAAATGGAAATTCCAGTTTTGTCTGTGGATTTGGATACCTTAACCACGGTAGAAATTATCGACAGCACGTTTGGCAGCGTGCGCCTGCACGAACGGATCAAGGTGGAATGCGTTACTCAGCTAATGGCAGAACACTTTGACTTGGACGGTACGATCGCATCCTTGGGTTTGCGATCGAGAGTCCATTAAGCCGCGCCGCCGGAGTTCGACGTATTCGGCAGCCGCAACTGAGGCAAGAAGGTATTCGGTAGAAGTAAAAAGGCAGAAAGATTTTTTTGAATTAAAAAATAATAAAAATGGAAAATCCTTAAATTCTTGATTTTTCAGGAATTCTACCTTCAGCTACGGCTGCCCAATGCCTTATGGCTCCCTCAAATCTCGCCATCCCCCAGTCAAATCTTGTAAATGTGCAATTTTTAACTGGTTTTTGGCGGCAATTGCTAGGGAGTCTGCTAAAATCCACAACGTAGTTTTATTTAATTTAATAAATTCTTTGAGTCAATCTATTGAGCTACCCAGAGTTGATGATTTTTTACAAGAACTTGCGGCGATCCAGCAAACCAGCTCCAAGCGGATTGCTCTTTTGGGTTCTCGCCACGTTCCTATTACCCACCAGCAGCTAATTGAGATGCTGAGCTACGCCTTAGTTCTGGGAGGCAATCAGCTCATCACATCTGGCGCTACAGGCACCAATTCCGCCGCGATTCGGGGGGCAATGCAGGCAGATCCTAATCTGCTGACGGTGATTTTGCCACAAAGTATGAGCCGCCAGCCGCGGGAGTCTCGCGAGCAGCTAGAACAAGTGATACATTTGGTGGAAAATCCTAAAAATGATAGCTTGTCTCTCCCGGAAGCAAGCGCCATGTGCAATCAGGAGATTATTTCTCGCTGTCAGCAACTGATCTGTTTTGCTTTTCACGAAAGCCACACTTTGCTGAAAACTTGCCAAGATGCGGAAGAACAGCGCAAGGTGGTTACTCTGTTCTATTTTGATTGAAATGCGAGGCGGATGATGCTGTTGGGATTGCCTGTGTCGGTTATTTTGCTTGATTGTATTGCTGCGGCGGCAGCGCTGGTTTATGCACCGTTTTTGGTGGTGGCCCTCGCCCGCTTGCAGCTAGGTTACGACCAAGCAGCCCCCCGCGCTATGTTTGATAGGTTGCCGGATTACGCTCAGCGGGCAACTTGGGCGCACCAAAATTCGTTTGAGACGTTTATGCTGTTTTCGGCGGCGGCTTTGATGGCTTTTGTGACGGGGGTAGATTCGGAGGCGGCGGGTTGGGCTGCGATCGCTTTTACGATCGCCCGCTTGTTATTTTCCGTTTTCTATATTCTGAATGTGCCTCTGGGGCGATCGCTCATGTTTGCGATTAGTTCTTCCTGCACAGCTACTTTATTCTATTTCAGTTTAATGGCTGTTAATGGCTAATTGTTATTAGTCAGTTGGCAGTTGGCAGTTGGCAGTTGCTAGTTGGCAGTTGGCAGTTGTTAGTTGTTAGTTGTTAGTTGTTAGTTGTTAGTTGTTAATTGGCAACAGTCAACAGTCAACAGTCAACAGTCAACAGTCAACAGTCAACAGCTAACAATGCCCTGTTTGGCCAATGCCCTGTTTGGCCAATCCCTCCGCTTCGCTCCGCCCAATGCCCATTACCCATTACCATTACCAAATACTAATTTATGGCTGCTAGTTATTCCTTTGATATTGTCAGCGATTTCGATCGGCAAGAAGTAGTTAACGCTGTTGACCAAACAGTACGAGAAATTCAAAGCCGATACGACTTGAAAGATACCAAAACCACCGTAGAATTGGGCGCAGAATCGATAGTTGTAAATACCGACAGCGAATTTACTCTCGATGCAATTCACACTGTTTTGCAAACAAAAGCCGCCAAGCGGAATTTGTCTCTGAAAATTTTTGATTACGGCAAAATTGAAGCTGCTAGCGGCAGCCGCGTCCGTCAAGAAATCAAACTAAAAAAAGGGATTGACCAGGAAATTGCCAAGAAAATCACTAAATTAATTCGAGATGAGTTTAAAAAGATTCAAGGCTCGATTCAAGGTGACGCAGTGCGCGTTTCTGCCAAGGATAAAGATGATTTGCAGTTGGTCATTCAACGGTTGAAGCAAGAAGATTATCCAATGGCTTTACAGTTTACAAATTATCGGTAAATTTATAAAAGCTCAGTATTGGATACTCAGTTTTAGGTTAGATATCTAAACCGATGACTGTTAACTCAGGAGAATGTTCGACAACAAACTGGTAATATAACTCTTGCTTGGCTTGCGGCGGTAGAGACATTATCCATTCGAGCATTCCCATTTCACCTGCTACTATCTTCGGATTGGTGACAGTCGATCGCACTTTTATTTGCTCGTTGCGGCTGACTGGCAATTGCTCTCTCAGTGTCAAGTCTACCTGCACCTGTTGCAAGTTGGTCACAATTAACCGATAAGCGTAGCTCGTGCGCCGCTGATTGCCGATCAGTTTTTTCTCTACTTGTCTTTCTACTAATTCGCGATCGATTTTTAGTCCTTCATCTATTCCTAAATTAAGCTTGAATTCTTCACCTGGCGAAATATTATCTAACTGTAAAATACCTACGAAAGTGTTGTCGCGAAAGATATTTGCCTTACCGGGCAGGAGAGTTACACCTGTTATCGGATTGGTTACAATTACTTGCAAATAAGCAAAACTGACTAAACGCGGAACGGCTATATATTCAGGTTTAAACGGATAATTTTCGCTGAAAACAGTGACTTTGTGCGGCGTGCCGTCGCTGGGAATATTGGTATTTCCTCCTACTTGAAAGGTGACAGTGCCGCCTGCTTTAGATACTGTTGCTGTGGCGGTTTGAGCTGCTATGGGTTCGGGTGCGGGAGGAGCGCTAGAAGCCATCATTGCCAAAGCCATCTCTGGTTCAGCAAACTGTCGCCTTCGTATTACCATCTCTGCGTTTTTAGCAGGTTTTGGTTGAAAAATATCGATAAACCAGGGTTCTATTTTTGGTGGCAAAGTTCCCAATCCGGGTTTTGCTGTGGATAAAGTCAGTGCTACTCCCGTCCAATCTTCGCCTGTATTTTGATTGACTTCGGCTAGGTAATTGAGATTAATTTGGTTGTTGGTAGTGTTGACTCGCAAGTCGTACAGGGGAGTCCAATTTGCTCGCGTTACTACATAGGAAACTTCGAGTTCAAAATTGCCGCTGCCGCTGGGTTCGATCGCAACAATGATGTTAATACTTTGTTGGGAATGGGGAGTTTGTACTTGCCGTAACTGCTGCTGTAAAGCTTGTATTTGCTTGTCTAATTCGCGCTGTTGTCTTTTGTGTTGGGCGATCGCACTTACGTATTTTAGGTAATTGGTTCCTAAAAAGTTCAGCAATTCGCCTGTTTCGTTTAAACCAATCTGCTGTTTGGCGATACTGCTGGAAAAGAAACCAACACTTTTTTCGCTTAAACCTTCCACAAATTTGAGTTGAATTTTTCTGGCCGTTAACTTGTCTTCTATTGCCTGTTTTTGGGTTTCTAACTCTTGGATTTGTTGGGTTAATTCGGCGATGCGATCGCCCGTAGGTTCGCTGCTAAACACTGTTTCGGTGCGTACTCCCAGCAATCGCACGGCGACTGTACCCGCACCAGTGGCCCTGACTGACTCTGTTTCGAGGGTTGTGGGGAGAGAGGCGATCGTCAATTCGCGCTCGTTTCCCGTCAGGGCTACTGTGCCGCGGCGGGTTATTAGGGCGCGATCGGTATAAACTGTAACTTCACAGATGCGAGTATCCAGTGTGTTGATATTATCGCGATCGAGTAAATCTGAATTAGTCATTGCTACTAATGCCTTTACGAAACTCTTTTAGTGCTTCCAAAGGCGAAGCAAACAAAATGCAGCGTTTGAGCAAAGATAAATCTAACTCAGGCAGCAATTCGCTGTTTGTAATTTGCTCATAAGTTTGAACCATGACTGTCCTGTTTATTTCAAAATTCTAGCAATAACTCAATGTTAACTCAGCGGCTCGATTCCCGCCAAATCCAAAATTTGAGGAATCAAATCTTCTCGCTTGACTGCCATCAGGTGAACTCCTTGACACAATTGCCGCGCTAGCTTGACTTGTTCGGCTGCAATTTTTATGCCTTCCTGCAAAGGTGCTGGGGATTTTGCCAAACGATCGATCGTCTCTTGCGGGATGTTGACTCCCGGCACGTATTTTTTAATAAATTCAGCATTTTTAGCTGATTTAAACAAAAAGATTCCTGCTAAAATTGGTTTGTTGCAGCCAGCAGCAATGTGGTGCATAAACTTATCAAAAACTTCAAAATCGGTAATTAATTGGCTCTGAAAAAACTGTGCTCCCGCTGCTACTTTTTTCTCGAATCGACTTTGCAAACCCGACCAACTGGGGGATTGCGGATCGACAGCGGCACCGACAAATAAATCGGTAATTCCGTCTGTTAAAGCTTTGTCATTCCAATCTTTGCCGCCGTTCATTTTTTGAATGACTTGCAGCAGCCGCACTGATTCTAAATCGAATACACTTTTGGCTTTTGGATGGTCGCCGGCTTTGACTGGATCGCCGGTGAGTGCCAAGATATTATGGATGCCTAAAGCGTGGGCTCCCATGAGATCGGCTTGCAAACCTATTTGATTGCGATCGCGACAAGCAACTTGACAAATCGGCTCAATGCCGTGCTGCAATAGAATCGCGGAAACTGCTAGCGGGCACATTCGCAGCACTGCGCGGCTGCCGTCTGTGATATTAATAGCGTGAACTCTGTTTTTTAGAAGTTCAGCCATTGCGATCGTGTGGGTGATATCGCCGCCTTTTGGCGGGGCAACTTCAGCGGTAATTATAAATTCTCCGGGGGTGGTGCAGGCTGTGCGAAAACGGTTCATAGTTATATGTGAAGGAAGAAGGAAGAAGGAAGAAGGAAGAAGGAAGAGGGAAGAGGGAAGAAGGAAGAGGGAAGTTCAGCAACTAGCAATCTCCGGGATTTAACGAATGTTAGGAATAAGTAATTAATGATTCGATAAAATTACCAATTACCGATTACCAATTACCGACTACCAATTTCCAATTTCCAATTTCCAGTGATTAAAGAGGTAGAGAATAACCGAAAGCTTTTTTAACCTTAGTTAGAGTTTGGTTGGCAATGGTTTCTGCTTGTTCTTTTCCGCGACGCAGTACAGAGTCTAAATATCCCCGTTCGTCCATTATTTCCTTGTATTTATCTTGAATTGGTTTGAGGGCATTAATTGTTGTTTCTGTCAACAATGGTTTAAATTCTCCCCAACCCATGTTTTCACATTCCGCTGCAACTTCTTCCTTCGATTTGCCTGAAAGCAGGAGATAAAGTGTTAGCAGATTTCTAGCTTCGGGGCGTTCGGAGTCGTCAAAAGTTAAGCCCCGCACGGCATCTGTTTTGCAGCGCTTGATTTTTTTAGTAATGGTTTCTGGCGAATCTAATAAGTTAATTCGACTTTGTTCGGAAGGATCGGATTTTGACATTTTGCGCGTACCGTCTGTCAAACTCATTACTCTCGCGCCGTCTGCCCTAATTAACGGTTCGGGAAGTTTTAATACGGGTTTTTCTGGTGTGCCGAATTGGTGATTTAATCTGATGACTAGATCGCGGGTGAGTTCCAAATGTTGTTTTTGGTCTTCTCCTACTGGTACTTTGTCGGCATCGTAAAGCAAGATGTCTGCTGCCATCAATACGGGATAATTTAGCAAGCCTGCGTTGACGTTTTCGCCTTGTTTAATTGCTTTTTCTTTAAACTGAATCATATCTTCGAGCCAGTTGATCGGGGTAATGCAGTTTAGCAGCCATGCTAGTTCTGTGTGCGCCGAGACGTGGGATTGCACGAAAATAGTAGAATGTTCTAAATCTATGCCGCAAGCTAAATAAAGGGCGGCGATGGTGTAAGTGTCGGAGGCTAGGGTTGCTGGATTGTGCGGTGCGGTGATTGCGTGCAAATCGACTACGCAAAAGTAGTTTTCGTACTGGCTTTGGTTTTCTACCCAGTTGCGAATGGCACCGAGATAATTGCCTAGGTGAAGATTGCCTGTTGGCTGAACTCCTGAAAGAACGCGCTGTTTACCCATGAGGAAAGAATAGAATTGATTTCACATTTCTATTTTGACACGTTATTTCAATTTCCGCTCTTGTAATTTTCTGGCTGTTGACTGCTGACTGCTGACTGTTGACTGTTGACTGTTGACTGCTGACTGTTGACTGCTGACTGTTGACTGTTGACTGCTGACTGTTGACTGCTGACTGCTGACTGTTGACTGCTGACTGTTGACAACTAACAACTAACAACTAACAACTAACAACGGACAACGGACAACTAACAACTAACAACTAACAACTAACAACGGACAACGGACAACGGACAACGGACAACGGACAACGGACAACGGACAACTGACTAATCACAAATCTGTCAGCAACCGGGCTTTACGTAAAACAAATGTCAGCACTGTTTCTTGGCCCGTAATAATATCGGCTCTGCCCTCCATTCCTGATTGAATTGAATACTGGCGGGGGAGATTTGTCTGGGGATTGCTGGTGGATTGGAGTTTGGTTAAATAGGTTTGTTGGGGCTTAATTGCTACTTCGTAATAAGATCCACCTGAATTATTGGCGGGATTTTGAGGGGCGATCGCATCTGGGGCGATTTCGCTGACTGTTCCTTTCAATGTGCCGTAATCGGGGAAGGGTAAAGCGGAAATTCTGATCTGTACGGGTTGACCGATTTGGATGCGGGCGATGTCTTGGGATGTGACTTTGGCTTTGATTACCAGGGGTACGTCGCTGGGGACGATTTGGGCGATCGCGCTGCCGGCTTGTACGGTTTGACCGGTATTTTGTACTTCCAATTTGAGAATTGTACCGTCAGCGGGGGCGCGGATCACGCTATTTTTGAGTTGTGACTCAACTTGATTTAGCTGTTTTTTAGCTTGAATTAATTGTTGTTGAATGGTCGATCGCTTGACAAGCAAAACCCGCCGACTTCTACCGAGTCTCTCGGCAACATCCGGCAGCGATGCGGCGATTTTGACTAAAGCGGATTCGACTAATTCCTGTTCGGCGGAACTTCCGCTTTGGGTGCTTTTAAGTTGGGCGCTGGCCAAAATTTGATTTTCTAAGTCGCGCAGTTGCTGGTTGATTTGCTGTGCTGCTGCTTGAGACTGATTAATTATTTCTTGGAATTGCTTGTTTCGATCGCCCAAACGCGAACCGCCTACAACTGCGATCGCATCTCCGGCTTTCACTGCCTGATTTTCGCTGACAGCAATGCTTTCGACGGTTCCTTCGGTGGCGGCTTGCACGAGGCGCACTTCTCCGGCTGGACGGACGATCGCCTCTGCTTTGACTGTAGCGCTGTATTTGGTGACGCTAGCAAGGGCGATCGCCCCGCCAAAGGTGGCCACCATCAAAATTCCCCCCAAACTTGTCCAACGGCTGACAGGGGGCAAAAACTGGTCGTTATCAAAGGTTTCAACGGGGGTGGGTTCGGGAGTGCGAGGCATAGCGG
>NZ_JADEXD010000192.1 GCF_015207285.1 Tychonema sp. LEGE 07203
GTAATATCTAGTGCTACTTTATGAAATTGGTATCAAGCGTTAGTGTATTCTAGTGAGTATTGTCAGGCTGAAATTATGATTGAGGTTGGTTCGTTAGTTCGATCGCCCAAAAACGATTTGGGAATCGGAAAAGTTGTCGAGGTATCGTCTACCGATGCCGTAATTGAATATTTTTGCTCAGTAAAAAACCGCTTCCGCAAAACTATAGCGTTGGGTTTGCTACAAGAAGCTAGACTTCAGCGACAAACCCGCTGCTACCTCTGGAGCACCACTCACGAAAGGTGGATAATCGGTCGAGTTTATGACTGGGATGAAGATAAGTTAGAATACGAAATTGACCTCCCCGACAGCCAAAGTTTGCAAGCTGTCGAAGCCGAACTTTACGTCCGCTGCAATATCCCGATCGCCGATCCGATCGATATTTTAGCAGTCAAAGGCCAAGAAACACCGTATTTTCACGATCGCCGATTGGCATTTGTGCAATCTGCGATCGAACAGCGCGCCGTCAGCCGCGGCATGACCGGATTAATTTCTGCTAACATAGAGCTCTACCCGCACCAAGTTGAAGTCGTCCGGCGCGTCCTAGAAGACCCGATCGCGCGCTATTTGTTAGCAGACGAAGCAGGACTGGGTAAAACAGTAGAAGCCGGGACAATTCTCCGCCAATTTCTGCTAGACGATCCCGACGGACGCGCTGTAGCGATCGTTCCCAAATATTTGCTCGAACAGTGGCGACAAGAGTTAGAAAATAAATTCTATTTGTCTCATTTTGCTGACCGAGTGCAGCTTGTTGCTATTAGCGAAATCAATCAAATTAGCCGCAACGCCAACCTGGATTTTCTGATTGTGGATGAAGCGCAGGAACTGGCCGCAATGGCTAATTCGGGCGATCGCAATCAGCAACAATCCTTTGAACTATGCCAGCAACTCGCTCAAAAAAGCAATAACTTATTGTTATTATCTGCAACGCCAGTTATCGGTAACGAGCAAGATTTTCTGACTATGCTGCACTTGCTAGAGCCGACTACTTACCGTCTGGATGACCTAGAAAATTTCAAAGAAAGAGTGCATAACCGTCAGGAAATCGGCCGCGCCTTGCTAGATTTTAGAGAAACAGCCAAGCCTGCAGTTTTGCAAACAAAAATCGCTCAACTCCGCACTCTGTTTGCGAAAGATGATTATTTGCTCGGATCTATCGACGAGTTAGAAACTTGTTTGAAAACCGCAGAAACCGCCGAACAATCTCGCCTTGTCCAAACTATTCGCACTCACGTTAGCAATACCTACCGCCTCCACCGCCGCATTCTCCGCAACCGCCGGGATGCAGTGGAAGATGTGATTTTCGATCGCGATTGTCTCCCCAAAGCCGAGTACGATCTCAATGACGAACAGTGGTCGGAAATTCAAACTGTATTCGATAAATGGCGCACTGCTGCTCCCAAATCTAGCGAATATCAGAGAATTTTTCTGCTGTTTTTCCGCGCTTCCGGTACTTTGTTGAATGTTTTGGAACGGGTTGTCAAAGCTCGCTTGCAAAAGAAATCGACTCCTGAACTCGATCGCGAATTCGGACAAAGCGACACCGCAATTTTGACGAAAACAGCGCTGTTTCCCGAAGAAAAGGAAATGCTGGAAACCTTGCTCAACAGCCTGCAAAAGCCCCAGGAAGGACTCGACAGATTGAGTTTGTTGCGAATTGCTATTTTGCGATTTTTGGCAGTGGCTTTGAAGGTGCCGCGCGAGTATCACAACAATTCTCGCGATTTGCTATCGAGAATTCAACAGCAAATTAAACGGCCGATTCCGGGCGAACGTTTCCCGAAGATTGTAATTTTTACCAGTTTTACGGCAACTTGTCAAGAGATTGCGGAAAACTTAGCTAAAATCTTTGGTAAAAAGGCGATCGCCAGCCACGACACCGGCAAGTCTGCGGATGATGTTGAGGCTAGTCTGCATCGGTTTAAGACTGAGCCGCATTGTTTTATCTTGGTGTGCGATCGATCGGCAGAAACAGGCGTAAACCTGCAAATAACAGATTGGTTAATTCACTTCGATTTACCCTGGTTTCCCAACCAGTTGGAACAAAGACTCGGCAGAGTCGATCGTATTGGCAGCAAAATGGGAGTACAATTTTGTTTGTTTGCAGGCCCGGATCTGCCAGAAAGTCCCCACGAAGCTTGGTTTCAAGTCTTAAAAGACGGCTTCGATATCTTCAACAAATCGATCGCCAGCCTTCAGTTTTATACTGAAAAAAAATCCCTCGAACTCGAACAAAAGTTGTTTGCTGAGGGAGCGAAAGGCTTAGCCAGCGAAGTTGAATCAATCAAGAATGAAATCGAACAAGAGAAAACAAAAATCGACGCGCAGTACGTGCTCGATGAAATAGACACTCTTGATGACAGCGCATCTCAGTATTTTGAATCCCTCGAAAACTGCGACGACCGCCATAAAGAAATGCAGCAAGCTGCCGAAGGTTGGCTTTGTCAAGCTCTCCACTTCAAACAAATAGAACATCCGAAAATATCGGGATTAATCCGATATCAACCTACTCAAAAAACCTTGATTCCATCAAACGATTTGAGAACTCGATTGATTCCTTACTGTCAGCAGTACGGCAGTTACAACCGCCGCATTGCTCATCAGAATATCGATGTCGTTCTTTACCGCATTGGAGAGGGATTGATCGATGCACTTGGCTCTTACATTCGCTGGGACGATCGGGGTCAAGCTTTTGCGATGTGGCGGCACGATCAAAGTTGGGATGCAGCCGTTGGGAAGGAGTGGTTTGGCTTTCAGTTTAATTATTCAATCCAGACGGATCTGGAGCCTGCCGCGCAAATTTTGCAAGCACAAAACATCGAAAATTATAACTTGAAAGCTTTGCAGCGGCGGGCTGACGCTCTGTCAATCCCAACTTTTGAAACTGTGTTTGTAGACGCTCGCAGCGAGCCGATGTCTCTGGTGGAAGATGCGGAAGTTCTGCAGATTTTGCAGCGGAGTTATAAAGGCAAAGGCGGCCCGAATCGGGATTATAATTTGTCTAAAAATCGTACTTCGCTGCTTGACAGTTTTGTCGATCCGTTGGAATGGGATGATTTTTGCCAAAAGAGCCGGGTGGTATCCGAGGAATTGCTGCGAGGGCGCGAGGCTTTTGTGGAAACGTGCAATAATTCCGCTGTCAGTGCTGCAATCCAACTCGAAAACCGGGTGAATCAATTGCAATTGCGCTTGAACCGGCTTTCTAAATCGGAACAACTTTTAGAATTGGTTTTGGCTGAGGAAATCAGTACGGAAAGTTTGTTGAGTCAAGCGGTTTTAGCAGGAATTCGCCGCCCGCACCTGACTCTTGAATCGGTGGGCTTTATTGTGATTTCTGGGCGCGCTCCTGTTAAGGAAAAGGAAGAAGGATAGCTGGTTTGGGTGGAGTTCGATCGCTCTTTTTGACCTGATTCGGAAGCACGGGTATCTTGCCCGTGCTAGGATGGACGGATATGGATAAAAGGGATCTCGCTCTTTATTTAATCAAATTGTTTCTTGAAAACAGCTTTAGGGTGGAAAGTAGCGATAAATATCTTTCCGGTGAAGAACTCTTGCAAAAGTAACTGTTTCGCCATCAAAATAAAAACCTATTCGATAGTCGCCAACCCGAAACCGATACGCATTCTCATCGCCTTTCAATTTTTTTAAGTTAACTATTGTCTGTAAATCATTAACATTGGCAATTTCCACAAAAGCAAATTCCTTGATTTGCACAAAAGCCGGCGTACTTTTAAGAGCTTTTAAATCCTTCAAAAAACTGGGCAGATATTCTACTTTCATTCTGTTTCCAGTTCTGCAAGTGCTTGCCCTAAATTTAACGGCTTTTCATTTTTTACTTCGCGCATAGCTAACAGAAGTCCTCTATCTTCGATAGCTTCTAATAAATACTTATAGTCGGTATAATCTAAAATGACTTGACTAATGTTGCCTTCGGCATCTAATATCAATTTTTGGGCAAGTGGATAATCTTCTATCTTCATATACTTTTATATACTTTTATGTTGAGATGAGTTGATAGGAAATGATGGTTCTATTTTAACTGGGATTTTTTTTTACAAGGTTTGATGATGGTCGATTCCCTACGGGATAGCTACGCTTCACGGGATTTTTTTTGAAGCCATCGCACAGGCGGGATGCCCGTGCCACGAGGGATGCGGATGAATGAAAGGGTTCTCGCACTTAGGGACTAAACATCCTCAAAAATCGCTCCCCGCTGTTGTAAATTCAACTTCACATCCTCCGCAAGTCCTGAGTTATTCCCAAACCTTGCTGACTCGACATTCGCACCGCTGAAATTAGTATTTGTTAAGTTCACTTCCAAGAGATTTGCGCGGCTCAAATCTGCTCCGCTGAGATTAGCTAAAGCCAGACTGGCGCGGTGCAAATCTGCGCCGCTCAAGTCGGCATTTCCTAAGAAAGCGCCGCTCAAATCTGCACCGCCAAATTTGGCATTTTGCAGGTTGGCATCGCTGAAATCGGCATCGTTTAAGTTTGCACCTCGGAAGTTTGCCCGATCGAGCTTTGCACTGCTAAAATCTACTGTACTCAAAGTAGTTCCGCGCAAGTTAGCGCCCGCGAAATCCCGCGCTGGATTGAGATTGGCGATTTTTGCCAACTCTGTAAAATTGTCGGTTTTAGCAGAGATAATGCGATCGACCATTTCTTGCAATTGGGCTTGGGCTTCCGGGAAAATTTCCACCTCTGGCTGTTCCACCGCAGGCAAATTGTAGGACAACAGCGCCCAACTGAGAGCCGGTTGGAATTTATTTACTTGCAAGTATACAGTCAAAATTCTTTCTAAAACCGAATGTTGATTTGGCGTAATATCGTGCGGCCACAAACCCTCCGCATCTGTGATATAAATATCTTCTTTGGCAACTTCAAAAGTCGCAGCAATCCGCAATGGCTGGGCTGTCAATTCTGCTATTCTAACACTTTTTAGCAAACCTTTTAATACAGAATCAGCGCGCTCCAATGCAAAAATCCAAGCAGGCGTTGTATCGTCGCCTAGGGTGGAAACGTGACACAAAGTGCCCTGATTTTCTTTGTTTTTTTCCGCAGTTTCGCTTTCTAGAACTACCGCCGAATTTTCCGTAAATAAAACTTGCGTGCTGCTTTGAATTGGCGACAGCATGAAATCACCGACTAACTGACGCGATGCTACGGGAATTTCGCAGTTTTCCAGATTGAGCTTGAGCGTTCCGCTTTGCAAGCCAAATTTGACGCGACCGCCTAGCAGGGGTTCCCAATGTTCGTTAAAATTGAGGCTCAAGTGAATGTGGAGCTGCTCGGTTTGGGCGGCAACGGAGCGCACTGGAATTGCTTCTAATTGCATCCACAAACAATCTGGGTATTTGTTGTGAGACTCTAGCGATCGCATATCGGGAGAAGTGCTGGCTCTGCCAGACTGTGATGATGGAGATTTTGACGAGTGTTCCATTTCTAATTTATCACATTACAGCATTTTTCGATCGGTTAAAGCTGTAAATTTTGTTTAAAAATTTCCGCCCTTCATTGACTTTGCTGAATTTGGCTTTTTACCCAATTCCGAAATGCTTTCACTAATTCCAGATAATCCATTGTTTCTGCTAGATCCAAAAATCTGACAATCTCTAATATCGGCAAGCTGGGAAATGCTAAACTGATCTCGCCCTCAACGTATTCTCCCTTCTCAAATCTGTTGATTCTGAGTCGCGAACCGTTATAAATCCAAACTTCCGGCACTCCCAAATCCGCATAAACCTGCAAGCTGTTTTCCGAACGGCTGGTAATATCAATTTCCACCACTAAATCCGGAGGCGGATCTTGATTCATGTCGATTCTTTTTTTGCCTTTAACTGCACTAATATTATGGATGTAAAAACATTCATCCGGTTCTGCACCGCTAAGTTCAGGACGTTTGAAAGTGGTAGAACCAAGAGGTTCAATTTTTACATCTAATTCTTCAGCTAAAGTTTCAACAAATCGACCCATTATTGTTTTGAATCGTTCGTGTTCTGGAGATGGTACCATAATTTCAAGATTGCCGCGGTTGTATGTCAGTCGAATTTGCCGATCGCCAATTTCGGCAAGCAAAGTTTCGTAGGTTTGCCAACTGATACCCGATAGCTGGACAATTTGTTGGGGCGGGGCGAGAGTTTGAGCGGTCATAGTGCTACTTTGGTGAAGAGTTCGCAGGCGCAAGGTAAGGAAGCAGCCATCGCACTTTTGCATTATATCATCGCAGGAAGCCTAGCCGGGAAACACCAAAGACAAATCCAGAGACAACTCTGGAAAACCGGGAATTACCACAAACTCATTTGGTAAAACCACTCGTTTGACTCGATAATCGAAACTACCTGTTGGTTTCTGATAAGGTTCGCTGTAGGTTTCCAGTTGAATATCTACCAAATTAAATATCCAATAATCAGAAATTCCCGATTCAGCGTAGAGAGATAACTTAGTTCTGCGATCGTACTTCAAAGTCGAATCAGAAACCTCAATTACCAACAAAATATCAGCACTTTCTGGGTGAGAAGATAAATAACTATCGGAACGACTGCGCGCAATCACCACATCAGGTTCCGGTTCGCTATCATCAGACAAAATAATCGGTTCTTGGCCGCGCACGCAGGCACTTTTTGCCATCATCAGGCACAACTCTCCCAGCAATAGCGAGTTACAAGCCGAGTGAAACGTAGTTTTTTTAGCTTTTTTAATAATTTCTCCGCGAATCAATTCAAATCGGTTATCAGACTCAAAAAAACCCAGTTCTGCCAAACGGTGATATTCGGCGATGGAGAATCGTTTTGCAGTTACGGCATTCATAGCTTTTAATTATTTTCTACAATTACCAACATTCCATTTTACTCAAAAATCCCGCCCCTGGTTCTCAACTCAACTTTCACGGCTTCCGAAAGCCCCAAACAACCAGCAAACCTCGCGTTTTTTACTACCGCATTTTTTAATTCAGCGCGGCTCAAATCAGCACCGTTTAAATCAGCACCGCTCAAATCTACGCCGCTCAAATCAGAATTTTTTAAATTAGCATCAGTTAAATTTGCATTTACTAAAATCGCATTCGGTAAATAAGCGCTGCTCAAATTAGCGCCGGCTAAGTTTGCACCGCTCAAATTCGCCCGGGGCAGCTTTGTCCGCAAATCTGCACGGCTTAAATTCGCGCTGCTGAGTTCAGCATCCCGCAAATTAGCATTGCACAAATTAGCATCAATTAAAAGTGCAGCGCTCAGCAAAGCACCGCTGAGATCGGCCAAGGTTAAATCTGCTCCTTGGAGGTTGGTTTCGCGCAAATCCGCACCGTTAAAATCAGCGTAGTGCAAGTCAAAACCGCTTAAATCAGCTCCGGCAAAATCCTCGACGGGATTCAAACCAACTGTTTCTGCAAGTTGTAGAAAACTGTTATTTTTATCGGTTAAAAACAGTTGCCGCACGATCGCCAATTGCTGCTGCCGGTACTCGTCGGCTTTGTCGTAATTTGCTAAATACTTGTAAGCAATCTTCAAATTCTTCAGAGCACTGCGCTCAACGCGATCGTCGCTGTGGGCGCGGGCGATCGACAATTGCTGCTGATAAGATTCGATCGCACCAGGTAAATTTCCCGAAGCATCGCAAGCCAGGGCCAAATTGCCCAAAGTTTCCAGCTCAGATCGAGCGTCGCCGGTTTCTCTGGCAATCGCCAAACGCTGTTTCTGGTAATCAATAGCACCCAAAAAATCTGAGCGAGCACAGCAAGCATTGCCCAAATTTCCCAAAGCATTTGCCTCGCCCCGGCGATCGTCAATTTCCCGCGCCAACACCAAATGCTGCTGGTAACAGTCGATCGCCCGATCGTAATTCAACAGAGCTTCGTAAGCTACGCCCATATTACCGAGCGCCGCACCCGCCCGGCGCTTATCGTCAATTTCCCGATACAGCGCCAGCGCTTCCTGCCAAGAATCCAGCGCCGCCTCAAATTGGCGCGCCTGATACTGCGAAATCCCCTGCTTGATTAACTCGCTAGCTTGTTCGCTCATACTGTCAAAATTAGTTAATAACTCAAGTTGATATTAACTGAGATGCTACACCATTCGTGTGGAAGCTTTTTATGAACAGGCTCTCCGGCCTGTTCCACAAAGAGTGAATTTTCTTGTGGAACAGGCCGGAGAGCCTGTTAAGAGAGAATGGTGCAAGATGTGAATATTAATTGACTCAAAGCGGTAATTGCTAATCGGTAATCGGGAATCGGTACGGCCAATCCCCCTCTCCCGCATCCGTATTTCTACTTACGCGATCGCCAAAAAAGACAAAAAAAAAGAGAGAATTACCTAAGTAACTCTCTCTGCCATCAGGGTGCATCTACATAACACAATATAACACAACCGGGATGAGGGGTTAAACCCCCAAAGCGTGAAGATATTGTAAAGAAATGTATTTTAATTATAAAGTTACCATGAAGCGGGATCGCAGATCGCGCGGCGGGCGATCGGCAAAAACCGATCGCCCAAAGCGCTCTGAGGCTGCACAATCCCCTCATATCGTTTCCGGCTGCATCGGCATCATAAAATCGAGTCAACAGTCAACACTCAACCATTCAGTTTTTCGACCCCGAATAAACAGTCAGTAGGGGCGGTGGATGGTGCGGGCCCGCCCTCTCTTAACAGTCAACAGTCAACAGTCAACAGTCAACAGTCAACAGTCAACAGTCAACAATTCCCCAGGAGTGCAACCGGAATTGTTGAGGCGTTGCAGCACCTCAGCCGTCAAGCTTGGCAGCCAGCAACTCATTGGTCAATTTCGGATCGGCCCGCCCGCCGGTTTCCTTCATCACCTTCCCGACAAAAAAGCCCAACAGCTTAGTTTTGCCGGCGCGGTACTGTTCGAGCTCCTTGGGATTGGCGGCCAAAACTGCATCGATTGCCCGATCGATCGCCCCTGTATCCGAAATTTGAATCAAGCCCTTGCTTTCAACCAACTTAGTCGGCGAACCGCCGCTTGCTAGCAACTCCGGCAAAATATCCTTAGCGATTTTGCCGCTGATCGTGCCAGCATCAATTAGCGCCAGCAGTTCGGTCAAATCCTGCGGTTGGAAAGGAATTTCAGAAATCGCCAGTTTCTCATTTTTGAGATAAGCAGTAATATCGCCCATCACCCAATTGGCAGCTTGTTTAGCAACAGCACCGGCGGCGATCGTTTTTTCAAAATACTCCGCCACCGCTTTGTCGTCAGTCAAAACCCTCGCGTCGTAGGGAGAAAGAGCGAGTTGAGTTTCGTAGCGGTGCCGCTTTTCGGCGGGCAATTCCGGCAGTTGAGCTTTCCAATCCTGCAATTGATCCGTTGAAACTTCGATCGGAGGCAAATCCGGTTCCGGGAAATACCGGTAATCGCTCGCACCTTCCTTAATCCGCATACTGAAAGTACACTGCTTGTTTTCATCCCAAAGCCGCGTTTCTTGGACAATAGTTTCGCCATTTTCGATAGCTTGAGTTTGCCGATCGATCTCGTAATCGATCGCCCGTTCGATCGCATTAAAAGAGTTCATATTTTTAATTTCCACCTTCGTGCCGAACTCTTTTCTGCCCACCGGGCGCACCGAAATATTCACGTCGCACCGGAGCGAACCTTCCTGCATATTCCCGTCCCCAACACCGATATAGCGGACGATCCGGCGCAATTCTTGACCGTATTCGGCAGCTTCCGCGCCCGATCGCAAATCCGGTTCCGAAACAATTTCGATTAGAGGCACCCCGGCCCGGTTGTAATCCACCATTGAATAAGTAGAACCGCTGAGCCTGTCGCTGCCGCCGTGAACCAATTTTCCGGCATCTTCCTCCATGTGCAAGCGAGTAATCCCGATTTTTTTTCTAGTAGAATTGCCCGCTTCGTCCACCAGTTCAATTTCCAGCCAACCGTTAGTGGCGATCGGCAAATCGAACTGAGAAATTTGATAATTTTTCGGCAAATCGGGATAAAAATATTGCTTGCGGTCAAACTTGCTGTAAGGTGCAATTTCGCAGTTGAGAGCCAGCCCAGCTTTCACCGCATACTCCAGAACTTTTTGATTTAATACCGGCAAAACTCCCGGCATTCCCATACAAATTGGGTCAATGTTAGTATTTGGGGCATTACCAAATTCTGTAGAAGAACTGGAAAAAATTTTAGTATTCGTACTCAATTGACAGTGAGTTTCGAGACCGATAATGGCTTCGTACTGAGTTTGGTTTTTTATCGAAGAGGGTGCAGCAGCAGTCATAGGCGACCTAAAAAGATGAATAACTTTAGATTATATTTTAACTTTTTATTGGTCAACCTGACAAATCTCGCCAGTCCCGATTCCCGCGTATTGGGGCTGTTTCATTTTCCTGTAGGGGCCGTGCCCCCGTGCCGGCCCGAAGCATCTGAAACGCCTACAAAATTGTGGATGAGGAGGGCAGGGATTCTCGGCACTACCCCTACAAAACGATGATTTCGCCGAGACTGAAACCGCCGGGCCCAGCAGCGAGATTTTTGACAACTCCCCAGCAGTCGGGCGAAGAGATTCTTGGTTTATACTATTTTTCTAAAGATGTGCTGTGGATGAAGTCTTAGCCCCCCCAAACTCGCGGGGGGGTTGGGGGGGTAATATCTAGCACTTATGAAATTGGTTTACCTGACAGAAGAGCACCATTCTCAACAAGCTCTTAAAAACCGGGTTTCTGAACGAGAGATATAGGTTGTGATGCGGTTTTTGCGGTCAGAAACCCGG
>NZ_JADEXD010000349.1 GCF_015207285.1 Tychonema sp. LEGE 07203
TCTAAAATCAGTCTGCCGTTCGTTCCTAGGGGTGCTTCATTCCAAGGAATATAAACATCCGCGCGATCTCGATGAGGAAGAGCGAGAATATAGTGAATCGCCGACTTTTTAACTGGCTCCCCAGCAGCATTTTTTGGATCTATCCCGTCAATCACATACACGCCCACCTTAAGACTCTGTTCGGGAACGTAATGTTTTGCCCCAGTTTGAAAACTATCCGTCAGTCGCCGTTGCAAATCGTCAACGGGAACCACTTCCCAAACATAGCGTCCAATCAGCTTACACTCCCACAAACTTCGCAGGGGCAAATTGTGCAACTCCTCAGAAGGATAGCCCAGCAACTCTAGCGCCGCATCGTTAATCGTGACAATTTTTCCCTCTAAATCCGTCGAGATCACCGCATCGGAAAGACTGGCGAGAATATCCTTTTGGTACTGTTTTTCTGTGAGAACTGCTTCAAATAATTTGGCATTTTCCAAGGCAATTCCCGCTTGGATATTAAACGCCTGCATGAACTCTTCATCAGAAGAAGTAAAACTTCCTTGTTCCTTATTAATTAGTTGCGTTACCCCAATTAAATCCCCTGCGGAGTTGAAAACGGGCATACAGAGAATATTGCGCGTGCGATATCCCGTGCGCTTATCCGTAGAGGGGTCAAAGCGAGGATCGTTGTAAGCATCGGGAATATTGAGGGTTTTTCCCGTAGAAGCCACGTAGCCGGCAATCCCGCGACTTGCCGGGATGCGAATTTCCATCATTGTCTTCCCATCGGCTTTCGCCACCTTACTCCACAACTCGTTTTTCTCTTTGCTGAGGAGAAATAGGGTACTGCGATCCGCTTTCATCAATCGCCGCGCCTGTTCCATCACCGATCTCAGGGTTGCTTCCAAGTCCAAACTCTGACCGAGACTGGAGGTTGCTTTGAGCAAAGCTGCCGCACCGCGCTGGTTTCGCGCTGCCATATAAAAGGATTGGCAGGTTTCGAGAATAATGCCAATGGAGGCGGTAAAGTCGCGGAAATGTTGTTCGTCCGTTTCGTCAAACGGTTCCCCTCCCGCTTTATTCAGCAGTTGAACCACCGCAACCACTTGCTGGCGGCTGCTGAGAATGGGCATACAG
>NZ_JADEXD010000193.1 GCF_015207285.1 Tychonema sp. LEGE 07203
CGATCGACCTATCGAATTACAGCTCAAATTTTGGGCGATAAAATTACAATTTTGCTTGACATTTTCGCAGGATTGACATATTATTAAATCATGGGAATCCGTGCCGCCATATATATAGAAATCCTGGGGTGCGCCGCTCAGAAACGGATTGGTGCGCGCGGAGTCAAAGAAACCGGGTTTTTTCGATAAATCAAAACTCGGAAGCAAATCTTGTGGCAACAACCCGGTTTCTGATTTGTGCGCGGAGTCAAAGAAACCGGGTTTTTTCGATAAATCAAAACTCGGAAGCAAATCTTGTGGCAACAACCCGGTTTCTGATTTTATAAATTATATGGCCGCACGGATTCCCATGATTTAATAATATGTCAATCCTGCAAAAAAGTCAAGCAAAATAAGTGCGATCGCCCGCAAAGATTTTGAGACATTCAAAAATGCAAGTGTCAGATTAGATATAGGTTGGCGATGGGGTTTCCTCGACTGCAACAGCGCAACTACCAACTTATTAATACAGAACTAATAAATATGATTTTAGGTTTCGATCCGGGTAAAGACAAGTGCGGCATCGCCGTCATGGGTAGAGACAAAAACATCTGCTACCATCAAGTAGTACCGTCAGAATCAGCCATATCTGCGATTCAATCTTTGTGCGAACAGTTTCCCGTTGAGTTATTAGTCATGGGAGATCAAACGACTTCTAAGAGTTGGAAACAAAAACTGACGCAGAGTTTGTCGGCGGAGATCGAAATTGTTCGGGTTGACGAGAGATTCAGCAGCTTAGAAGCGAAGGATCGTTACTGGGAAATGTACCCTCCTACGGGACTTTATCGCTTGATTCCGCAGGGAATGCGGACTCCGCCGCGGCCTGTAGATGATATAGTGGCGATCGTCCTAATTGAGAGATATTTGAACAAAAATTAGTCAATTGTATAACTGT
This sequence comes from Tychonema sp. LEGE 07203, assembly GCF_015207285.1. Taxonomy (GTDB): domain Bacteria; phylum Cyanobacteriota; class Cyanobacteriia; order Cyanobacteriales; family Microcoleaceae; genus Microcoleus. The sequence continues at coordinate 935 of NZ_JADEXD010000193.1, forward strand.
TACCACTGATTCTCTTTGATTGTGAAGGAATCAATAGGTTTTTGCTTGTCTTGATTTTTTTAAGTGAATCAAATACACCCTAAATTTATCCGATCGTTGAATAACAGTCCGTGTTACTTGATGACAGCTTCGGTCAAGATTAGCTTACCATTCTGCCGCACTTGCAGGCGATCGGGATTGATCGAATAGATAATATTGCCGTTAGTCGCTTCATAAGTTCCGTCGTCACTTGTAGTTACTTGCATGACATTGATTTGGCTGCCATTTATTTTGCTGAGCCCTCGGTAAAAAATAGCGCCTTCCTGGGTTTTGCAAATGTATACAGAAAAGTTGGCTGTTGCGAAAGATTCCACCATTTCGGCTTTGGGACATCCCTCAACTTGAGCAATTTGGAACGATCGAGAATGCGGTAAACTGGAAGATGCGGGTTGATTTAGTGCCGTTGCTTCTGCAGGGGAAGTCAAAATGCCGTGAAGCGAAGCTATCCCGAAGGGAATCGCGCTAATGCCAGCCATAACTAAACCTAATCTTTTAATCCCCTTAACTCTATCTTTATAAAACATCTTGTCGCTCCTGGTTTTAACTATATAATTACATCTTAAGCGATACTTGTTTGATATTAATAATATTTAATGTCAGAGGTGAAGTTTGCCGGAAACACCGTACACGTTGGTTTAAGTAAGGTGTACACTGCGAACCCTACATCAGTGCAAATACATAATAAATATGTCAATGCGATCGAAGGGAAACAAGCGCTGGCGTTTATGACAGTTTTACCATCTTATGACTTGTGTGCGCCAAGCTGAGAAACCCGGTTTCTTCATATATTTCTCGTTACTAAACCTTTTATTTTCGTAGAAGCCGGGTTTCTCGCCTCCATGCGATCGCGAACGGACTCTGTTACACTAATTTAATGGGTCGTTGCATATATTTCGAGATCCCTAAATCCCCTTAATAAGGGGGACTTTGACCAAGCTAATGATTCAGATATATATTCTCTCTCTCTGTGTACTCTGTGTTCTCTGTGGTTGAATCATTCCAATGAAATCGGAAACGGTATTCCCTATTTGTTGAACAATAAAAAGGGAAACAGAAGATACATCTTTCCTCCCATTTCCCCTTTTTTAAAGAACGGTTTTCCTGACTGAAAACCTGGTAATTAATTAACTGCTGCTAACTGTTTGTCTTTGACTTCCACTGGTGCAGTCAAAGCTTCTTCCAAATCAGCACAGCCGAGTTTTTCTTCCAGAATTGCCATCACTTCGCGGCCGAAATCATTGGAATTTCGCTGCCAAGCTTCTAAACAAACTTGCCCGAAGAACGAACCCAAAGGTTCGGGATTCCACAGCAACTTGCGGGCTGTCCAAGGCATCAAACTCATCGGATCGTAATCCGGTTTGAGAATATCCTTTTTAAAGGCGTATTCTTCTAAAATTGTGTGCGGCTGCAGCCCGATAAAGAAAATTGCTGGTTCTACTTTATCGACTCCGAAAATTCGCTCTAATTCTCGGTGGTAGGCAATCGTTTGTCGGATGGTTTCAAAGGTTTCGTCAATGACGTTAAATGAGTAGTTCACGGAAACCAAATCGTTGTAACCGGCTGCTTTTAAATCGCGGCAATTTTCCAAAACTACTCGCAAGTTGTAGCCCATTCGCATTTTGCGAACCAGTTCCTGGGAACCGCTGGTGATGCCGATTTCAAAGTAGTTCATCCCCGTTTTTACCATCAAATCGCACAATTGGGGTGTGAGATTGTCCGCACGGATGTAAGCAGCCCAGTGGATGTCTGTCATGCCGGAGAGGATGATTTTTTGCAATAATTCGATCGCATCGTCGATGAATTTGCGCGCCGGGATAAATTGAGCGTCGGTAAACCAGAAATTGCGGATACCTCGATCGTACAATTGCCGCATCTCCGCCACCACCTCATCCGCCGGATTGATCCGCACTTGCTTACCTTCAATCACCGTATAAATGCAGTAACAGCAATTGTGAGGACAGCCGCGCTTGGTTTGGACTCCGACGTAGAAGTCCATATCCTGTAGATAATAGGAAAATTCCGGCCAAATGGTTTCGATGTAGTTGTAATCGCAGGCGGTTTTCTCGATGTTGGCTGGCTTTTCGTGAATTAGCCGATCGCGCGGCACCGTTTCTCCCACCACATAACACCTTTCCTGGGCCAAATCTTCGCCTTTAATCAACTTCTCCAGCAAAGCTTCGCCTTCGCCCACCGAAACCACAGTCCCCGCCGGCAAGCTGCGTCCCAACTGCTCGTAAAACACGCTCACAGCACCGCCGCCGACCACTGCGCGGGCTTCCGGGCGGTATTTCCGGGCCCGCTTCAATCCGCGCTTAATTAGTCCCAGATTGCGCCACAGTTCGGTGTAGTAGGACGCGGCCAAACGCAGTCCTCCCAGTGCTCCCCGGAACTTGATCAGCGGATTTTTGGCGTAGTAAAACTCGAAGGCATTTTGTAAGGGATTGCCGCCCCTACCGCCCACGGGCGCGTAAATTTGAATGTCCCGCCAAGAGAAAACCAACAGAGTCGGCTCAAACTCGTCTATGCTGGCATCCAAAGCTTTGGCGTAATCGAGGGGCGGTACTGCGCCTAAGTCGAAAATGCGCTGTTCGACATCGGGAAACTGCTTGTGTAGGTGATCCGAAAGGTACACAACTCCGATCGGGAAAATTGGGTTGCAAGGGAGGCGAACGTACAGGACTCGGTTTTCCATGATTGCTATATCCTAAAGTGGAAGTTTTTCAGCTATGGTTAATATTCTTTTAATATAACTTTACAATATCTCTAATTTTAGCAATTTAATTTAAATATTTGAAAATTTTGCCGATCGGTTTAAGGCTGAGTTTGCGAGTGTCGGTTGGCGACAGCAGACGAAACAAGCGAATATGTAAGCAAATACAGCGGATTTTGAGGGAAAATTCCAGATGAGAGTCAACAATTATGTATTTTTACGGGTAAATAGAAATTTTAGGGCGATCGGTCTCCGGTATGTTATTGATACGCTTTAAAACAAAAAATGCAACGGCAGGCAAGCTCCAAATCCAGATTCAGTAAGTCATTCCCCAATTCTTCGATCTAAAATCGTTGGAGTTGGTAGTCCGCTTTACAGTAGCCGGGATCGCCTAGTGTTAGCCTAGGAAGATAACTAAAAATTTTAGGCAAGGCTCCCTCAGCAGTTATGGCTCAAATTCTTGACCCACTACCCTCAGAAACCGACAGCAAGATTCTGTGCTGCTACGTCAACGCCACCAGTCTGATTCAGATTGCTCGCATCTCCAACATTCCTAACTGGTATTTTGAACGAGTGGTGTTTCCCGGACAGCGTTTGGTGTTTGAAGCGATGTCCGCCGCAGCATTGGAAATTCACACCGGGATGATGGCCAGTGCAATTTTGTCGGATACAATTCCTTGCGATCGCTTGCAGATTAACGAAGGCCCGTATTCAAACGTCAATTCTAGCAGATCCCCAGGTGATACTGCTGGCGATCGCACGGCAACCTCCGGCCGCCCCAAATCCGGCAAAATCTCAGAACCTTTGACAGTACCGGCACTAACCGCCGTTGATTAACGGAAGTTGTGAGTTTTGAGTTATAAATTGTCAGTGAATTGATAACTCATCGCTCAAAATTCCAACTTCTGCAAAGCGGTAAAAACTCAATAGTTAAGAATCAAAGTTTCGGAAATGAATTTTAGATATCAACTCAAAACAGCAAATATTGTCCGATTTTTCCTATTTGCCTGAGTTTGGTTCGCGAGACAGACAACTGTGCAAAAATAGTATTAAATAGCTTCTAGAACTTCAGTTATGTCAGCCGAACCGATCGCCCTTTCCCCATCTTCTACCCCAGTGTTTGAGCCGGCAGTATTCCGGCTTTCTCCCCTGATTAGAATCACGCTGTTGAGCTTGTACGCAGCCCTAACAATTCCCTTGCCGTTTTTGTCGGAAGTAACACAAGCACCGATTCCTCCGATCGCACTTTTGGCTGCAATTATTGTCGGCGCAGCGGGCCTGTACGGTGTCCTCAGCGAACGGGTAATTCTCAGCGAGGAGGGGATTGAAGTTACCTATCCGAAGTGGTTTCCGCGCGTGTTTCGCAGGGGTTGGTCCCTACCTTGGACTGAGGTGAAGGCTCTCAAACCTCGATCGACCGGTCAAGGAGGCTTGGTTTACTACTTTCTGAGTCATGCGGGCGAAGGTTATCTGCTACCGATGCGGGTGGCTGGATTTAATAAATTAGTCGGTTTGGTGGAAGCAAAAACGGGTATTGATACGAGAGATGTTCGTCCTTTGTCGCAGCCTTGGATGTATCTGATTTTGTTGGGATGTACTCTGCTGCTGCTGTTGGTGGATGCGTGGACGATTGTAACTGCGATCGGGCTTAAAGGTAATATGTAATAAGGTGTCGGACAAATAAACATTGTATGTTCAGGGCGGGCTAGAAGCCCACCCCACAAGAAGGGATTTTTTTTTGACATTCATTAGACTTCTTGCAAAAATAGTTAGGACGGGCTAGAAGCCCATCCCACAAAAATCTTTTTTCTTGTGGGATGGGCTTCTAGCCCGTCCCAAAATTTGATTAAAAGGACTTTTGCAAGAGGTCTAATTTAAATGCCGCAACAGCTTACTACATCAAACGCGCACAGAAATGCAAAAACCCGGTTTCTTAAAAAAGCCGGGTTTTTGCATATTCTATTGTTTATTGAAGCGGCTTAACATCAGCAGAACGCCGAGTGTTAGGCGATTCGTAGTAAACCCCAGAACCTGTATCGGAGACAAAGTGACAATCCCAGTAAGAGCGAATAAAGCTCTTCCAAATTGGATCGGTTGACTTGCGATAATAATCGCCCAACAATGGCTTGATGGCTTCTGTTGCTTCCTTCAAGTGATAGTGCGGCATTGTCGAGAAAATGTGGTGGGCGACGTGGGTGCCGATGTCGTGATGGATGGAGTTGATGAATCCGTAATCGCGATCGATCGTAGATAGCGCACCTTTCAAGAAATACCAGTCATCTCCGCGATACCAAGGAATATCGGCTTCTGTGTGGTGCAGGAATGTTACCAAATCCAGCCACATTACGAAGATTACGTAGGGAACCAGGTAGAACTTGAGTAAAAACAACCAACCAAATTGGTAGGTTAATGCGCCTAAAAAGGCTACCATCAATACTAAGGATGCGGAACTCGTCAACACATCCCATTTTTCGGAAGGACGGAAAATCGGGCTACCGGGCATGAAGTGAGAACCGACTCGATCGGGCGATCGGCGAAACAGATAAATTGGATAGGCAAACAACATCAAATAAAAGCGTCCCAGCTTCTCATACCAGGGCATTTGATTGTATTTGCTTTCCGACACTGGATACCAGCTTTCATCGTTATCCAAGCTGCCTGTATTTGCGTGGTGGGTTCTGTGGCTGATCCGCCAACCGTGGAAGGGTACGAGAATAGGAGCGTGGGAGAGGTGTCCGATCAGGTTGTTCAACCATTTTTTCTTAGAAAATGAACCGTGCCCGCAGTCGTGGCCGACTACAAACAACGCCCAAAACATGGTTCCCTGCATCAACCAAAAGATTGGATAAAACCACCATGAATCGAGGCTGTAGGCGATCGCGTACAAACCTGCGATGATACCAATATCTAAAAAGAAATAAGCCAGAGATTTCCCTGTGGAGGGTTCAAAACAGTGAGCTGGAATGGCTGCTTTAACATCACCAAGAGTAAAAGGTAACTCTTTTGTACGGGAGGATGAGCTTTTGTCGCTCGGCGGATTGAGAAGAGTATTTGATTGCACGAAGTTTCCGATTTAAGCTGACTTGAGAAACCGCATTTCGCCTTTTAACTTTCACTTTGGGCTCGAAATGAGCCATGTTTTTTACTCTGCAAGGGTTTCTAAAGTTCTTTAGTTCGCATGAATAGCCCGCGATTCTCAAGCAAGTTGGCTTGTAGAATACTTGTGTGGGAAAATTTAGCGCGATCGACCCTGTTATCCTAAAAAAAATATCCTGTGTCCGTTGTTGGTGCGAAATGCGACTTTTATCTGAGATCGATCGCACTTTTGGAGGCACTACCTCCAGTCCGCAGGTGGCCTATAGCACTTCCGGCAGGAATTGTTAACGAGAGTGTGGGGAAGGCCGAGCGATTTTAGATTTTAGATTTTTTCTTTAATCTCAAACCTCAAATCCGAGTCTTGGGTTTCCCGCAAGTTCTACCTAACCGCCAATTCGCTACAATTCACTAATTTTGCAAGAGTTGCAATAGCTAAGTTAATTTAACATTTCTACACACACTTTGCAAGACTTTTCAGAAAATTTTAAAAATTCACAAATTGTTGAAAGTGACCGCTAAAAAATGGATGAAACCCCCAAAAATTGTGGAGAATTCAAGCATTTTCGATTTTTGTTCAAACTCCTAGATTGACTGTGCTGCCAGTCAGATCGTATCCGGTCGATTGACAAATATCGGATTGGATCGCGCGTGCCGAATGCGAGTCCGCACGCGCGAACAAGTCAATCTTAAATTGACTGATGCGCGATCGCTTTCTAGGTTTTGGTTTTTCTAGGTTGCAGCTTTTTCTAAGATCAGCTTAGACCGTTTTACCACTTCTGGAATCTCGATCGGATAATCCCCGGTGAAACAGGCAGAACAGAAACTTTTCGGATCTTCGTTAGTCGCCTTCAGCATTCCGTCTCTACTCAAGAAAGCCAAGGAATCCACCTCCATTTGAGTGGCGATTTCTGCGACTGACTTGGTAGCAGCAATCAACTGATCTTGATTGTCGGTGTCTATCCCGTAGAAACAAGGATGAGTCACCGGCGGCGAGGAAACTCTCATGTGTACTGCGGTAGCCCCCGCATCCCGCAAGGCTTTAACTATTTTGCGGCTGGTAGTGCCGCGCACGATCGAATCGTCGATAATGATTACTCGCTTTCCGTCCAACACATCTCTGAGAGGGTTGAGTTTCATGCGGATTCCTGACTCCCGCATGGCCTGAGTCGGTTGAATAAAAGTGCGCCCCACGTACCGATTTTTAATTAATCCTTCGGCGTAAGGAATGCCGGAAGCTTGAGAAAAGCCGATCGCCGCCGGGATGCCTGAATCGGGAACGCCGATGACTATATCAGCATCAGCGGGAGATTCGGCAGCCAACGTCCGCCCGAGCCGCAGCCGGTAGCTGTACAAACTTTCACCTTCCATCTGGCTGTCTGGTCGAGCAAAATAGATCATTTCAAAGATGCAAAGTTTGCGCTTCTGCTGCTTGCTCCAGTGGAAGGAAGCCATACCTTCCTCTGTAATCCAAACTAATTCCCCCGGTTCTACATCCCGCAAAAATTCAGCACCGATAATATCCAAGCCGCAAGTTTCCGATGCTAAAACGTAGCGTACCGGAGTTGTGGGGAGAGTGCCAATTACCAGCGGCCGAACGCCGTGCGGGTCGCGGACTCCCATAACACCTTTGGGGGTGGCGATCGTCAAACTAAAGGCTCCCCGGCACATACCAAAAGCACTGATTGCTGCTTCCAGCCAGTCTTTGCCCTTGTCTACCTCTGAACCGATCGCCACGGCGATCGCCTCTGAATCCGTCGAGCTGACAAACTCGCAGTTGCGAGACAGCAATTCTTGCCGCAATTCTTTAGTGTTGACAAGATTCCCGTTATGTGCTAGGGCAATTTTCCCCAAACGGGTTTGGACGAGGACAGGTTGAGCGTTGATCGCCCGCGACGATCCCGTAGTAGAGTAGCGAGTGTGACCTATGGCTAAGTTACCGGGCAAGTGACCTAAATTCGATTCGTTAAAGACTTGGGAAACCAGTCCCATATCTTTGTGGAGGTGGACTGTTTCACCTTCAAAGGTGGCAATTCCTGCTGATTCCTGACCCCGGTGCTGCAAAGCATACAAACCGAAGTAGGTCAACTTGGCGACATCTTCACCCGGTGCGTAGATACCGAAAACGCCGCAAGCTTCCTCTGGCTTGTCGGGTTTGCTAGAATGCTCGTCAGCCTCGAAGGAATGGTTGGGAATCATAGATGGGTGGGTTCCTAATGGGGAAGGTGGGTTAGGGGGACAGTTTCAGCGGGAATTCTTGTTTGCGAAAGCGCCGCATAACTTAACATTGCCTTAATTTTGCCACGGATCTGTCATTATTTCCAACTCCTGTAGCATTTCAGGCAGCAGCGATGCGGCGTTTAATGGCATTGTAGTATCGATCGCCCAGATTTGCGATCGTAGCATTTATTCGAGGCGGGCGATCGGGCGATCGGGCGATCGGCGATTGTCAAACTTTCGTCCGCACAGCGCCAGACTGAAGAGAACGGCGATCGTGCGCCGTGCAAAATAACTTATAAACTTGCTTGACGGGATTTTTCAAATATTAGAATTTAAGGGCGATCGAGCCTTGACTTTTTTAGGAAATTGACCTACTATATCATCCTGGGAATCTGTGCGGCCATGTAAACTAATTTTTGGCGCGATCGAGTATTGAGTAATAAGGTTTTAATGCGTCTTAAAGAAATAGAGCCGGCGGTTGAAACCGCGGCTACACAAACAAATAGAGCCGGCGGTTGAAACCGCGGCTACATAAACAAAGTCCGCGCAACGCGAGACTGAAGAAATTCAACCCGCTTGGCATGGGTTTCGTCTGACAAGACGCGGTTTGTAACCGCCGGGTTTGTAATCGGCGGGTTTCTAATCGGTGGGTTTGTAACCACCGCATTTATAAACAACAATCAAACAGATCCAATTCGACGCTCGATCGCATTATAGAACCGATCGCCCATATCACTCATGCTAACCTCAATTAACACTTGACTGTCAGCACTCACAACCCGCAAAGGCGATTCCGCACAGCAAACTAAACCGATTTTCTGCCACATTTCGGTCAAATGTTCTTGCAGGTAAGCTTCCCAAACTTCTTGATTTTTCGGTGCGACGGAAACAACAATGCAGTTGCCCATTTCACCAAACAACATTTCATCCCAGCGGCCGACATTTGCCGAATTACAACTGAGATGAATTTCTGCACCCATTTTAGCAGAGATACAGCATTCCGCCAGGGCGATCGCAATTCCACCTTCCGCACAATCGTGGGCAGAACCTACCCAACCGCTGCGGATGCCATCCCGACAAACCGATTGCACTTTTCTTTCTAACTCAAAATCTATTCTTGGCGGTTTTCCAGCTACAATCCCGTGAATTGCCGCTAAATATTCCGAACCTCCGAGAGTAGGAGAAGTTGCGATTTTTGAGCTTTCAGATAAAACTTCAGAGTTTGGGGATGGTTCACCAATTCCCAACAGATAAATTAAATCACCTTTTTTGAGCCAAGCTTGACCCGAAATCTTCTTCAAATCGGGAATTAACCCCACCATTCCGATTACCGGAGTCGGATAAATTGGTACAGGATTTCCCCCAGCATCAACAGTTTCATTGTAAAGAGAAACATTCCCGCCAGTTACAGGCGTTCCCAACTCCCGACAAGCCTCAGCAATGCCGCGACAAGCTGACGCTAACTGCCAATATCCGATCGGCTTTTCAGGACTGCCAAAATTCAAATTATCAGTAACTGCCAGAGGTTCAGCACCCACACAACTTAAATTTCTCGCTGCTTCCGCTACGACTGCTTTTGCACCTTCATAAGGATCGAGATAAACATAACGAGAATTGCAGTCAACCGTTGCAGCAACTC
>NZ_JADEXD010000194.1 GCF_015207285.1 Tychonema sp. LEGE 07203
CCTCCTCCCAATCTCCCCCTCTCCCCCTCGCGCCCGGTCTTTTGGACTTGGGGCGCGATCGGGTAAAGAAAGTCATTTTTCACGTCGCCACCAGCAGACGGACAAAACTTTAAGAAATAGCGAGTTTTAAAGAGGCCCAACCAGCGGTTGAGTTGCCACTGATTCGAGTCCTTGGGATTGCAACAATTGCGTCCACTTGGCATTGAGCTTGGCATCCCCTGGTGTCTGGCGCCGCATTTGGGCTAAAGTATTGAGAGTTTCGTACCAAATCCCATTTTTAGCGTAAACGTCGAGCCTGGTCATCGGGTCGGGATTTGCCAAATCGCTTTTGAGAGTTGCCTGGGGTTCTATGCGCTGCACGAATCCTTTTACAACTAAATCTGCCGATCGGTCTTCAGGATCGCAAACCATTGAAAACGACCATACGTATCGCTTGCCAACTTCCAGGGATTTGCTTTTGTCGCTGCTAGCAGGAACGCTAACTCCCACAATCCCGGATTTGTCAGCTTTAAATGTTTTTTCGTAGACTACTTTCTCTTCGTTGTCGGTCAGCAAAGTAAACTCTATTCCTGCCGTGGTTTGAGGAACGTAGACAAAAAATGTGGGAGACTCTGTGAGAGTTAAACCGATATTAGTTGGAGGCACTAAAGGAGTAATAGATAAACCCGCAGGACAAAGCTTGCTGCCGCGATGCGTCCCTCCTTGTCGGCTGCCGGGGGCTGTGACATCGGGGGGCTTGAAATTAACATTCTGACTCAGCACTATCGGCCGGGATTGTGTCCGCATTCCTGCGAGGGAACTGGGGACGGTAAGTGCGATCGCGCCTAGGCCGATCGCCAGTGTAGCTAGATGTTGAAAACTTTTCATTTTGTTTTTTTACCTATAATATTGCAAGCACGGGCCTTCGCTGATGGCGACAAATATTTTTGAGCGGTTGCTCCAGGGCGCAGATACACAATTTTAACCTTGACATATTATCCATAACATTAATTAATTCGATCGGCAAGTCGATTATCCGTCCCCAAAATCCGGCTGTCGGGGCCGCGAGTATCATTGCATACACATTCTGTCGCGCGAAATGTAAATTTTTGTTACAAAACGGTCGGAGTTTCCGGATTTTTTAAGATGGAGGAAGTATGCGCTGCAGGCGGCTGCAAGCGAAACCACTGCTGTTCGGTGAAACGATTCAAACTTTGATAGTGAAATAAATGAATAAAATATCTCAGAAAATTCGATCGGCAACGGCTCAACTGAGTAAACTGTATAAACCATCACTCTTATTAGTTAAGTCTGTATTAATTGCCAGCGCGGCAGTAACAATATCCTTGATGGGGGCCAGACAGCTAGGAATACTCGAACCATTAGAATTAAGCGCTTACGACCAAATGCTGAGGATGCGTCCCGACGCAAAACCAGATTCGCGCTTGCTAGTTGTGGGAATTACCGAAGCAGACATTCAGAAACTGAAACAGTGGCCGATATCCGATCGCAAAATAGCTGAAATCTTACAAAAACTCGAAAAAATGCAGCCGGCAGTCATCGGTTTAGATGTACTGCGAGACGTACCTTTAGGAGACGGGCGCGACGAACTAAGTAAAGTTTTACAAAAGAGCGACAAAATAATCGGAGTATGCTTAGTCACCGACGGGAATCCAGACAGTCCCGGTTCTCCGCCACCGCCGGGAATATCAGAAAACCGGGTAGGATTTGCAGATTTTGGAGTCGATCCCGGCGGCATACTGCGGAGGGCATTATTATTTATGAAACCGCCGAAAATTGAGGGCAACTCCACGGTAGAAAAACATCTTTGCAATGACAATTCTCAAGTTTTAGCTTCCTTCAACCTCCAGCTAGCACTCCACTACTTGCAAAGACAAAAAATTTATCCTCAACTGGCACCAGATCAATCTTTATGGCTGGGAAAAACTCAATTCAAACAACTAGAAAGCAATGACGGAGGATACAGCAATGCCGATGTCAGGGGATATCAAATATTAATTAACTATCGTTCCCGGCGGAATCTCGCAAATCAAGTTAGAATTACGGATGTTTTAGAAGGGAAAGTTGACCCTAATTTAGTTAAAGATAAAATAGTAATGATCGGCTACACCACAGAAACCGTTAAAGACTTCTTTTATACTCCTTACAGCGGGCGGCGGCAAGACAAGCAATTCATGCCGGGTATTGTGGCACACGGACAAGTCGTCAGCCAACTTTTGAGTGCTGTTTTAGACAACAAACCGATGTTTTGGTTTTGGCCGGAATGGGCAGAAATTCTGTGGATTTCGGGATGGTCAATTGTGGGAGCCACCGTGGCATCGCGGATGGCTCACCCAGCGAAATTGGTGGTGACATTTGGATCGCTGCTTTTGGGGTGTGGTGCTTGTGGTTTTGGGATTTTTCTGTTGGGAGGGTGGGTGCCGGTGGCAGCGCCAGCTTTAGGATTAATTATAACTGGTGGCAGCATTGTATCGGCAGACAGATTTAATAAAGCCGGATACGGAAAAGTAATTAGCGATCGAGTCAAACAAGTATTCAAAATCGAAATTGACCAAGCCAAAAAAGAACAGCAAGTAGCAGAAATCACAGAATCTGACTTCTTTAAAGAATTGCAGCAAAAGAAAGATAAATTGAGAGTTAGCAAAAAAGAAACCGCTCAACCAGCACCTTCCCAACTGCCAGAAATAACAGCAAGTGCTGCAGAGCTTCCCAATGCCGAAAGCGAGGCAGACGAATATTTAGCTCAGTTGCACAGAAAAGCCAAACAGCAGAAGCAGCGCGCCCAGGCGACTGCATCGGAAAGCGGCTCAAAAACGGGTGTGAACCATACCGAAAACGGTGCTAGTTCAGGCGAAACCAAACCCGATGAGGGGTTCGGCGATTTGCAAGCCAAGGCAAAACAGATGCGGCAACGCCGGGCGGCCCAAAAGAAGATCGAAGATCAAAAGATTGATAGTTTAACAGACAAGGAGGATGGGGGGAAAAATGAAGAATGACAGACAATTCGACAGCATCGGGAATTGCGTATAAATAATTGATTTTCCCCGTTGATACCGCTGATTAATTCCTGAGTTTATAGAGTGCGATCGATCTGACATCTTGCACCATTCTCGCTTAACAGGCTCTCCCGCCTGTTCCACAACAAGTGCATTTTCTTGTGGGGTGGGCATCCTGCCCGCCCATAAAAAGCTTATTGAAAATGGTACAAGATGTGATATCGATCGCAGATTTAGCAGCAACGCCGGTTCGCACCTATAGAGTCTATTTAAGATATATTGCCGTTGCAAAAAGCCGGATATCAGATGGATTTCAGCTTTTTTGTCGCCCCAACGGCACCATCTTTTGTCTTGTGGCTGTTGAGCGATCGCCAGACGGCTTGTTTATCCGCCTTATTTTTCAAGAAAAGATGTCAAATGGGTTCCACAATACATTAACGGATGTTACTAATGCTGAAGCGGTTAAGAAAAAGATGGCGGCTGCTGGGATGGAATTTGGGGTGAAAGCTGAGGTAAGGGCGATCGCGATCGACACCCAGGGATCGCAAGTCTCGACTTAGTTAATTTAGCTTGACATTTTTTTAATTTGTGGTAAACATCGACTTTTATTACCTCTTTGCTATCAAAGGGCGATTTGCTGTGGAATAGATACGCTGCTGCACTTTTTTAAAGTTTCCATAAAGTTTACTCAAAAACTCTGAAAACCCCTTGGCTTTAATAAAAATTACTGATATTCTCAAATCTAAAGTTCACAACAGCAATAAAAAAACTCATTTATTGCGATCGAATCAAACCTTTGTCCGCCACGTGGGCAGGTTAAAACCTGTCAATATCAGACCTGCATTAACAAAAAAGCTCCATCATCCTGTGGACTCGTTTGCTTGCGAATTTTTTAAACTTAACATCCTCAAATTCTGCACATTTTAGTCATTTTCACCATCAAAAAAACCACTAAAAATCATGTCACCAATCGAAACATCTACCCTCCCACTAACCACCAATATTTCCATCATTCCCGACATTACAGAAAAATTGCCACTAGCTAATTCTACAAAAAACTACTCTCCCCCCCCCCGAAAAATCCCTAACAACTAACGAAATATCCTCCACAAACTCCAGCATTGAACTATTACCAAAAAACCACCAAACCCTCGACAAAAGCCCAGAAAAACCTACTAAACAGGCAGAGATAGACAGCTTCATCCTCAACAAAAATTCAACACCAACAACCAACAGCATCCCCGAAAAACCGCAAACATCCACAACTCAAACCGACGCAATTACAGGCGATACAGCCAAACCAGCAACTCAAAATAAAATCACTTTCGACTCCGGCATTTTCCAAGCAAACGAAACTGGTAAAATTACCATAGATTACCTATCAGATGGAGGCTGGTATCAAGGAGAACTAGCAATTATCAGCCTCAAAAAAATGCAGGAATTTGTTCCTGATTCCGAAGAATTTATACTAGAAGCAGCCAGACGCGCTTTAAGCAACTCCTCACTCGGTTACATCGCAATTTTCGACAGTACAGAAGCAGCGAAATTCTCTAGTTTCGAGGGAGAAAACAACTTAAATATCGGAGAATACCGAGGCATAAAAACCTTCGCAATGACTCCCGGAGACGAATTCGGTATCATCCTAATTCCCAACGGTAAAATACAAGAAGTATACGACAATCCAGGAATTGGTGGCCACAAAAAACCCTTATTCTCAATGGCGACAGCTAATTCCAGCGATGCCTTTCAACCAGGACAAATTGCCAGTGTTGTGAATGGCGGCAATATATTTGTCATGGAAGATATGGGGATAAGCGAAGAAAGCGATGCAGATTACAATGATATCATCTTTTCCCTCAAAGGTGCAACCCCTAAAGTCATTTTAATAGATGATGTAATTGCCAAAAATTCCGATTGGCGTACATCAGAGAAAGGTAAAGAATTGATAGCTTACGTTGCGCCCAAAACTGAGACTAAATTAGACGACGACAAAAAAACCGATACAACTTCTACAACAAATCCGACAGAGACAAAACCTGAAAAATCTCCCGCAGTTGAAGACAAAAGTCCGACTGTTTCCGAAATTCCCAATTCCGAGACAAATCCGGCTGAAACAAAACCTGAAAATTCCCCGGTAGTTGAAGACAAAAACCCGACTGTTTCGGAAATTCCCAACTCCGATACAAAACCTGAAAAATCTCCCGCAGTTGAAGACAAAAATCCGACTGTTTCCGAAATTCCCAATTCCGATACAAAACCCGAAAATTCCCCGGTAGTTGAAGACAAAAACCTGACTGTTTCGGAAATTCCCAATTTCGAGACAAATTCGACTGAGACAAAACCCGAAAATTCCCCGGTAGTTGAAGACAAAAATCCGACTGTTTCGGAAATTACCAATTCCCAGACACAACCCGAAAATTCCCCGGTAGTTGAAGACAAAAATCCGACTGTTTCGGAAATTCCCAATTCCGAGACAAATTCGACTGAGACAAAAACTGAAAAATCTGCCGCAGTTGAAGACAAAAACCCGACTGTTTCGGAAATTCCCAATTCCGAGACAAATTCGACTGAGACAAAAACTGAAAAATCCCCAGCGACAGAAACCAAAAATCCGACTGTTTCGGAAATTACCAATTCCCAGACAAAACCCGAAAATTCCCCGGTATTTGAAGACAAAAATCCGACTGTTTCGGAAATTCCCAACTCCCAGACAAATCCGGCTGAAACAAAACCTGAAAAATCCCCGGTAGTTGAAGACAAAAATCCGACTGTTTCGGAAATTCCCAACTCCCAGACAAATCCGGCTGAAACAAAACCTGAAAATTTCCCAGCGACAGAAACTCAAAAGCCGACTGTTTCGGAAATTTCCAACTTCCAGACAAATCCTGCCCAGACAGAAATCGACTTCATCACAGGTGACACAATCGAAAAACCCGTCTTTCTCCAACCAGAAATAGCGACAATACCCACAGAATCCACAGACATTCTCACCGGAGAAATTGAAAACACCTCCCCAAGCCTCACCAACAGCCCCGAAAATGCCGGGGAAACTGCCGACAATTTACCGCCAATTTCCCCCGACGAAATTTCCACACTGTCGGAAACTCTCAACAGCATACTCGCCCAACAATTCCCTAACATTTCCTCCACAGCATCCATCCAAAACTATCAACCACCCGCATCACAATATCCAGAATATATAGTTGCCGACAACCAAACTATTATTCCCGAAATCGCTGTCACGCCAAACCATCACTCGCAACAATCGGAAAATCTTATCGCCGACAGCGACAATCAGTCGCCAACAACCACTGACGAATATGTAAACCCCAACTTTGACTTTGAAAACAGCACAATTACTCCCGAAATATCATCCGACAAAAACAATCAGCCAGACAACTCACACAATATCATCGCCGACTCCGAAATCGCAACTGCAACAGACAGCAACTCCGAAACAAACATCAACGAATACGCAGCCACCCACACGGAAACCCAACTCCAACAGGAATTACGCACTCAGACTAAAGAAACCGGGTTTTTTGACAAAAATACTTCGTTGTTACCGACAGATTCCGTAAAAAACTCGGTTTCTGGGCTGTCGGTAATTCCTAGAGAAACAATCCCTAATTCTTCCCAACAAAACCAACCATTTATCGGTATTATCGACACGGGCTTCACAGCCGACAATCCCAACATCAATTACAGCCAAATTATTCTAGGAAAAGATGTAATCGACGGCGACAATAATCCCCTACTCCAACCAAAGGAAGGAAACCAACACGGAAACACAATTTTAGAAATTATCAGCGACTCCCACAATCCAAGCGATACAAAACAATTTCCTACTATTTGGTTGGGAAGAGCAACCGGTAGCGGCAACTGGCATCAATCCTTGATAGAATTTGTAGACAGCGCCATTGCTGCAAAACAACCCAACGCCGTCGTTAACCTCAGCTTCGACTTAACCCAAATCAATCCCGACGGCACGCAAACCACACGGCACAAACTGACAGCAGCAGAACAATCAGCACTTAAATACGCTCAGGAAAACAACATACTGATTGTAGCAGCGGCTGGTAACGAGGGAACTCTCCTATCCGTCCTCGGACAAGCATCCACAGAATTCGACAACATCATCACCGTCGGCGCATCCGAAAATAACAACCGCGCCGCCTATTCCAGCTACGGAGGCGGCTTAGATATCCTAGCACCAACCAGCACTGCACAAACAGTAGAATCTTCAACAACCGAAACCAAACAAGGCACATCAATCGCCGCCGCTTTCGTTACAAATACCATCTCCCAAATGTGGGCAGCCAACCCATCCCTAAGCCACCAACAAATCAAAAACCTCCTCCTGAAAACAGCAACAGACATTGACGTACCCGAATGGGACGAAAGGACAGGATACGGAATTCTCGACCAGAATTAGCCATTGCTACAGCAGCAGAAACCCTCCCCACAATTCCAGTATTGGCAGCAGCCAAACGATTGATAAAACCCTTAATTGATGCTGGTGCAAATACTGACAACTCTGCCAATTCTACCGCAGCCAAACCCTCAGAAAGAGCAACTGCAACCACCGCCCCCGGCACGCCAAAAACTACCAGTACCTCAACCGGAAACAGCAACGAAGGCACTAGCTCTTATACCACAGAATTAGCGCCATACACAACTACCTCTACCAGTAGTTCCAACGGCACAGCCATTACCAACTCTCAAACTAATAGCAACTTCTCAAACACAGAATCAAGCTGGGATAAAAGTGCTGTCAAAACCAACAGCAAAGGCAACTCTTTTAACGAATCCACAAGTAATTCCAGCACAAATGCTGCTACATACACCACCACAAACTTTTCCCAAAACTTAACAGAAAACAAAAAACAATCGCAGCAAAACTACAGCAGAGTTAAATACGAAGGTACTAACTCCGACCAAAGTTCATCTCTTCAAAAATCCCGCAGTTCTTACAACTATACCACTCCCACGTACACCAGAAACGATGCTTCAGAAAGTTATCGCAACACCAAATCCCAATCCGACAGCCAGTACGGTACGGGCTATGCAATGAATAACGGTAACCGCCAAGATGATTGGGGTTCCAAATCAACTTCAAAAATTAGAATTACTAGCACCACCGGTAGTTCCGTCAATAACAGTTCAACTCAAGTTCAAGGAAAAGCCGATTGGACGAATAGCAGCAACGGTAGCAGTTCTAATAATATCCACAGTGGCGAAGAAACCACAGTTAGCAAATCTGATTCTCAAAGCAACAATACCAGCGGTTTTTCCAAAACTAATAACAGTGCTGACAACTATTCTGTAATTAATTCAACCTGGGATAACTCTACAATTAACGGCCAAGCCGTCAACAGCAACACCCGCGATATTTATACTGAACGGAACAGTAATGCTAACAGCAGTTACGATGACGGCAAATCAAAAAATACCACCAATCAAGACACTTACACTGTCAATCAATCTTAACAAACCAACAGCAGCAACGGCACTAATTATTGGCAAAATAATCTCAATAACAATTATTCTGTCATTCAAGGGAATAACACCGAAAACTACAAATACGGGCCGTACACTAACAGCCACAATCGAGATACTTATTCCGTCAGCAAGTCGAAATCTTCCAGCAGCAACAGTGCGGGAAAACCTAGTTCTCAAAACGAGCAATCAAATTACTCCGAGAATAATGCTCAGTGGGAAAGCGAGTATAAAGTTGATGCTTACACGGCTCAAACTACCAGCGACGAATCGACAATAACTAATACCAAAAGTAACAGCAGCACTGAGGGCAGCAATACCAATTCATCTAACGTTAGCGATACCTCGCGGACTCGGAATTCACAGTCAGTTACCACTTATCAAACTGGTCAAGAAATCGAAAGTGGTAGTTCGACTTACGAGAAATGGTCGAGCGAAAACAATCACGATAGTAAAGGTTTAGTTAGTTCAGTTTCCAAGTATTCTAGTTGGAGTTCGAGTTACAGCAGAAATTACTTTAAAGGAGGTTACAGTTGGACGGAAACCCTGAGCGGTAACGAGTCGGAATCGGGAACAAAAGGAGGTGTTTCGACGAGTAGCGGCAGCAGTTGGAGTTGGACTCGCAGCGGGACAGTATGGGATGATGGTCGGAATGATTGGAGTGAAAGTTGGTCGAAGTCTAGTTGGAAAGATGGCAAGTATTTGCCGAATGAGTCTGAGTCAAAAAGGGGAGGATTTGACCCGAAGAAAACCACTCCGCAGGTTAATGATGTGCCTTCATTTGGGGATGCGCCGCGGTTGAATAAGGCTCCAAAGAGTTTGGATGCGCCAGTGGATTTGGTGAAGCCTCCGAAGCCTAGTGATGATATTTGGGCACCGACTTTTATTCAGATTAAAGAGTCTCAGTTTAAAGAGGTTTTTGGTAGTAGTGGTTTTGATTGGCTTTCGGGTGGGAGTGGGAATGATGATTTAGCTAATAATCCGTCTGGTGGTGGCGGAAACCCTGATGTCAGCAAGATGAGTTTTATACAAAAGCTCAAGGCTGCTATTCAACTAGTACCAGGTTTGCTTGTGGGAGATGCTAAAGCTGCTTTTCAGAAACTCGTGAATGACCCACAATTCTTAGCTGCATTAATTGCTGTGGGGCTTGCTTTTGCAGCTTTGCAAGCTATACCAGGTGTTGGTCAAGCGATTGATGCTATGCTCCTTATTTTATTTGGTGCTTCTGCGGCAGTCAGTTTAGGTAACTTTTTACTCAAAACATGGCAAGCTAAGAATGAGCAGGAGCTGTCGGCTGCTGCTAATGAATTCAAAACTTTTGTTGAGGCAGTAGGTGTTCTTGCATTGACAGCGGGGCTTAAACTTGCAGGGCGTTTATTGCGTTCTATCCGAACAGGTAGTTCTTTGCCAAGTCCACCTCCTTTGCGGTTTGGTTCTAGTGATTTAGTCTATGGCCCAAGTGCTGCTGGTAGGCTGCGTCAGCTACAACAAAGAGCTGGCGGAAAGACGTTAACTGATGCTGTAAGTGATTTAGGAGGGAAAACATGGATTCAAGCATCTATCGATACTATGGAAGAAGCATTGCGGAACGGACATAAAATTCATTTTGATTTAACAAATGTAGAAGATATTCACGGTATTTTGAACAATACTGGAAGATTTGCAAATACAGTAACTGCCCAAGAGTTACGTTACCTACGTCAAAATTGGTCGCGGGCAGAAGTTAAAAACTCCGTCAAATTTTATGTAAATGATGTTGAGGTTTCTCCGCCATGGTAACTATTGAATTAATCGCTCATGATTTTCACCTGAAACTTGTAGATAATGCGGGTTGGTGTTCCGTATTTTTATTTCTGAACGATCGAACAGAAGAACTAGGAGCCGACAGCACAAAAGTGGTTATCAACAGATTTTTATAGTCATTTCAAATAAAAAAGAGACACTATTGAGCGCAGTAGGCACAGATGAGTTCATCTAAAGATGTGCCAGGAGGAGCATACATTCTGGCTCGCTTTAAGGCACTAAAATCGTGTTCAATAT
>NZ_JADEXD010000350.1 GCF_015207285.1 Tychonema sp. LEGE 07203
CTATAGTAGCGGTATCAACCGCCGATCGTTATCTGACCTAACAAATATATTAAAAATGAAATTACCCTGGAAATCTCATCAATTTGAGCCAGAAACAATCGGGCTAATTTACGGTTTCCTAGGCGTAGTTGGCTTCAGCTTGACACTGCCAGCAACCAGAGCCGCCGTGCAGGGTTTAGACCCGTTGTTTGTAGGCTTGGGACGCGGATTAGTAGCAGCTATACTAGCAGCAGTCACTCTGCAGATAACACGTCAACCTGTTCCCTCCAAACAGCAACTGTGGAGTTTATCAATGGTCGGATTGGGAGTCGTCCTCGGATTTCCGCTATTATCAGCTTGGGCAATGCAGCAAGTACCTGCCGCCCACGGTGCTGTGGTATTGGGATTGTTGCCCTTAGCAACAGCAGTAGGGGGAGTTTTGCGATCGGGCGATCGACCATCTTTTAGTTTTTGGCTTGCTAGTATCGCCGGGAGTCTAACCGTTGTTGGTTTTGGAATTATTACCGGTGCAGGGCAACTCCAACCCGCAGATTTAGCTTTATTTGCCTCAGTCATTGCTGCTGCCTTTGGTTACGCCGAAGGTGGGCAATTAGCTAAGACTTTAGGCGGGTGGCAAGTAATCTGTTGGGCATTAATAATTATCGCTCCATTCGAGATTTTGCCTACAATACTTGTGGTTTCAAAACATGGATTAATAGCTGCACCGACGGCATGGTTGGGTTTTGCCTATGTGGCTATTATCAGTCAATTTGTAGCATTTTTTGCCTGGTATGAGGGGATGGCTGTTGGCGGAGTTGCCAGGGTAGGGCAAATGCAGCTATTGCAACCATTTTTGACTATCCTAGGATCGGCAATTTTGCTCGGTGAAACTGTAGAGCCGATCGCCCTAGGCAGCGCTTGTTTAGTTGTGATCTGTGTAGCAGTAGGGAAAAAAGCATCAATTCAGCAAGCAGCAGATTTATGATACAAATAAAATTTCCATTCTAATTTTTATTTTTTAAATTATGAAAAATGCGCTACCAGTAAGCTGTTGCCCGTATAGATTGTGTATGGCGATTGAGGGGGAGAGGGGGAGAAGGGGAGAGG
>NZ_JADEXD010000195.1 GCF_015207285.1 Tychonema sp. LEGE 07203
TTTTTTACATAATCCACTACTCTTTTTCTCAAATCAATACTGTAAGACATTTTCCTAGCGGGTTCACTATTTTTATTAATTTTACCTCATTTTTAAATAGTATCATACTTATTTGAAATGACTATATCTGTTTTGGATAAATCAACATTTCCGGAGTTAAAAACTGCCATAGAAGAGCGTCAATATGCTTGCTTTATAGCACTTTTTGAAAAGCATATCTTTGGATATGCAAGACAAACAATATCCGGCATAGAACTCCATTTTAGAAATGAGTTAAATGAGCCAATAACAACGGTTAATTTAAGTTTACAAGAGTGCGATTTGTGGAATATTAAGCTCATTCAATGGCTGTCTTCTATTAATGAATAAAATTTTTAATAGAGATAGTTCGCTCAAATGATAACTGTTTAACAATTTGCTAGGCGCTCGCACACAGAGAACAACCTCCTTTGAGTCGAGCGACCGGCTGGACAAGTTATTTTATGCGATCGAACGATTAATTTAACCAAGGGCGATCGCATTTTTATACAGGTCTTTTTGCGGGCGATCAAACTTGTATAATCAACGTGCGATAGACTTTGCGGGCGAGTCATTTTGTGCGATCGCACTTTTGTACACGTCTTCTTGCGGGCAATTGATTATGCGGGCGATCGCTCTTATGCTCGGATTTTTGTGTAATATGCTCTGAGGGACACTCAGCAGTTCTGTGAAAGTGCGATCGACACGATAATAATTATGGGAACAATTCTGCGGGATCTCGACATTACGGACGATCGCTCTTATGCTCTGATTTTTGTGTAATATGCCTGCTGGGGGCGATACGCAGCCCTGTGAAAGTGCGATCGACACCGATAATAATTATTGAAACAACTCTGGGGCGATCTAACTTTTGTATGACGGGCGATCGATGTTACCCTTGCCTGAAGTGCGATCGATACACCACTAATTAGGCGATCGGCCCGAACATCTCGCAGAATATTTAAAAAAGATGGCTCCACAAGTTATGAAAAAAATAAAGTTTGATTTGTCGAAAAAACTATCTAAACAAGACAAATAAGTACAGGTAAAGTTCGGCTTTGTACGGGTGATAGCAAGGTGGGGAAGAGAACGGTCAAATGCTTGGGTGAAAAGATGCAAAATTTGAGCCAAGAACTTTGAAAAAACTTTGGATGATGCGATTGCCAAGCTCAACATTTGTTTGATTCGACTGATGTTTAAAAGGCTTCCACCTTCTTGTTAGAAGTCAAATGGGTTCTATACAGGACATAAATCATCAACCTGTCTGTATAAAAATATAGGATAATAAAGAGTTTCAAAGTCAATAAATGACTAGACTCAAATAGATAATTGTTCAATCTTTGCAAGACGCATATCATGTCCAAAATCATCTCTGTCCACTCTTACCGGGGCGGCACTGGCAAATCGAACACGACTGCAAACCTGGCATCTATTATCGCTCGCGGCGGAAATCGGGTCGCCATTGTAGACACAGACATTCAATCGCCGGGGATTCACGTGCTGTTTGGTTTCAGCGAGAGCAACATGGAGCGCTCCCTGAACGATTACCTTTGGGGCCGATGTCCGATCGCCGAAACGGCCTACAATGTCAGTGAGTTGATACCAAATTTAGCCAAGAACGGCAACCTCTTCCTGATTCCTTCGAGCATTAAAGCAGGGGAAATAGCGCGAGTTTTGCGCGAAGGCTACGACGTGGGACTGCTTACCGACGGCTTTCAAGAACTGATAGACGTTCTGAATTTAGACTACCTATTTATCGACACGCACCCCGGGCTCAACGAAGAAACCCTGCTCAGCATCACCATTTCCGACATTTTGCTGCTGATTCTGCGTCCGGACCAGCAAGATTTTCAGGGAACGGCTGTTACGGTAGATGTGGCCCGGAAATTAGAAGTACCCAAGATTTTGATGACTATCAACAAAGCCCCAGAATCTCTGGATTTTGAGGATTTGAAGCAGCAAGTAGAGAGTATTTACAACATCCCAGTTGCAGGGGTGCTGCCTCACAGCGACCAGATGATGCTGCTCGCTAGCAAGGGGGTGTTTGCGCTCCAATTCCCTAATGACCCTCTAACTAAGGTGGTGGAAGGGATTGCCAAACAGATTGTAGGATAATTGGTGTGGCGAGGGTCGATCGGCCCGGATGCCATAGTTTCGAGTTCCATGCTTGCGAAACGATGTCCCCGATTGCGCCGGCGAGTGCGAGGGAGAAACTTTCACTCGCGACAATATTTGCTTGAAGAGTAAGGAGAATGGCGACAAAATGAGATACAAATAGATTATGAGAATTTGTTAAAAAACTTTAGGAGGAGCACTCATGGATTTTGACTGGCGCATACTAATAGTATTGATGCCCGTCTTGTTGGCGGGAGGCTGGGCTGCTTACAACGTCGGCGCTATAGCTCTCAAACAAGCGCAGAAATTGTTCGACAAGCAAACTTAAACTCAGCATCTTCACTGGTAATTTCGCAGCCGACTGTTTCTTGAGATACAAAAACAGTCGGTCTCTTTGTGCGTTGGCTCAAGAAGAGCGATGGCTGATGGGATTGGCGAATGACTTGCTGCATAGTGTTTTGGAGTTGGGGCAAAGCAGTCGCATCCTTTGGTGGGAAGTTGTTTGACTTAAGGTCATTTTTTGTAGCGGTGCTTGTTAAAGTGCAATGCACCAAACGGATGGTTTCGAGCCACCGTCATTTGACTTGCGAGTCCCACTACGGTTGTCTCGCTCACCTTTAAGGTGAATGTGGCTGTATTCATGCTGCTACTCGATCGATTTTCCAAGCAATTGCCCAAAAAATGTCAAGCTGTCTGAGAAGGGCGAGGTTTATACCCAATTTCCTGATGATTTTTGGCTTTGAGGGCAATTTACGACTCTAGAGAGATTCGGTGCAAGTTAGAGAACATTTATATTCAAGACTTGTGCAGAAACCGGTTGCGATCGACCAAAATATTTAGTAGCAAGCGCTCCTGGGTAATATAACCCAATTCCCTGCAATAGGCGAATTCAATAATTCTCGCTTCGCAGGCTCGCTTGCTGTTTGCCGGCTTTTTAGGATTCGTCTATTGCAGGCAAGGGCGCAAGTGAAGAGCTTGATGTTTTCGGCTCGGGTCAGCAATTGTGATGAGATGGTGATAAAAATATTTAGCAAGTACGTTCCGGCAGAAAATATGAGACAATCGCAAAAGTATTTGCCCTGAAAATAGCCCTCAAAACTGCGAAGTTTTACCATCAGGGACTATCGGTCAAATTCTCAATGTTGAACTCCTATATCTTTAGATAGATTATGCTTTTTCCCCGATCGAGCGGCATTTTACTCCACCCAACATCCTTTCCCAGCCGATTCGGCGTTGGGGACATGGGCATAGAAGCATATAAGTTTATTGACTTTTTAGTAGAGAGCGACCAGCAATACTGGCAGATATTGCCGCTGGGCCCGACTGGATACGGCAATTCTCCTTACTCGTGCTATTCAGCAATGGCAGGAAATCCGCTGTTGTTGAGCCCGGAAATTATGCGGGACGAGCAGTTGCTGTCCGATGAAGATTTAGATTGTTCGCCGGAATTTGGGCTGGATACAGTAGAATTCGATCGGGCGATCGCGCACAAGATACATCTGCTCAAAAAAGCCTGCGAAAACTTCAAAGCGAAAGCATCGCCGGTGCAGCAAAAAGAATTCTCGGGTTTTTGTGAGAGCAAAGCGCTGTGGCTGGAAGATTATGCCTTGTTTATGGCACTGAAAGACAGATTCAACGGCACTAGCTGGCACACTTGGGAACCAGAAATTGCCCAGCGCAAACCGGAGGCGCTAGACAAGTGGCGGCAGGATCTAAATACTGAGATTTATTACTACAAATACGTCCAGTTCGAGTTTTTCCGCCAGTGGTCAGAGTTGAAGCGCTATGCAAACCTGCGCGACATTAAAATTATTGGTGACATTCCGATTTATGTAGCTCACGACAGCGCGGATGTTTGGTCGAATCCGGAATTATTCTGTTTGGATGAAGCAAGCGGAGAACCAGCTTTAATGGCGGGAGTTCCCCCGGATTACTTCAGCGCCACAGGTCAATTGTGGGGCAACCCGGTATACAATTGGGAGGCGCTGCAAGCAAATAATTTTGAGTGGTGGGTGCAGCGTTTTGAAGCGCTTTTCGAATATGTAGATGTGAGCCGGATCGACCACTTTCGAGGATTTGACGCTTACTGGGCGGTGAAGCGCGGGCAAACAAATGCGATGGAGGGAGAGTGGATTAAAGCGCCGGGAACGGCTTTGTTTGAGGTAATTAATCAAAAGTTTGGGAACTTGCCGATTATTGCTGAGGATTTGGGGCTAATTACTCCAGAAGTGGAAGCTTTGCGCGATCGGTTCGAGTTTCCGGGTATGAAGATTTTGCAGTTTGCTTTCGGCGCGGGCCCGGAGGATCCTTTTTGGCCTTTCAATTTCGCTCCCAACTGCGTAGTTTACACCGGCACCCACGACAACGACACGACTGTCGGCTGGTTCAACCAACTCCAACAGTACGAAAGAGATGAGGTTTTGCGTTATTTGGGCTGCATCGATCCCCAAGGAATTCACTGGTCTTTAATTCGCATGGGTTGGACTTCAGTTGCTAATTTGGCTGTTGTACCGTTTCAAGATTTGTTGGGTTTGGCTACCGACGCGCGGATGAATTTTCCGGGGAAAGCTGAGGGAAATTGGGGCTGGCGGTATCGGCGCGAAGCTTTGAATTGGGAGGTGCGCGATCGGCTCAAAACTATGACTTACATCAGCAGGCGCACTCCCAATAAAAATTGAATAAAAATGGGGCATCGGGGATTGGGCATCGGGGATTGGGCATCGGGCATAGTTATTTGTGATTAGAAAAACTACTAACTATTGCCGATTGCCTATCTCCTGTTTGCCCGATGCCTCATATCAGATCCTCTCTTCATCGGAATAGTAAATTCAGGCGTTAACTGTTAACAGTTAACATCATGTCTGAGCGCAACCGGAATTGATATCATGCCCGATTAACCTTGATTTTTTGCCTCGACTGAAGGCTTGAGTTCGTCTGCTTTAAAAACAAGTTCTTTGGCGACTCCAGGGGCTCCGAGTAGTTCGGGTTGTCCGTTATTAACCGCAATCATTACTCCGCCGGCGTTACCCGCTACAACTACCAATTTGCGATCGGCTTCCCAGGTTCGTACAGTCCCGGTCGACAAAATTCCCTCAAATTCTGTTTTGCCATCGACTTCAATCTGCATCCAAGAATCTGCCTTAAAAGTGAGGCTGACCATCACTGGTTTATTGCTAGATTTATCTAATTTTTGACCGTTTCTTGCTGCTTCGACTGCCGCGTAACCATCAGGTTTCTGATTTTTTGAGGTGCTAGACGGTGAGGCAGCTAAACGATTTTGTTCTTGTCTGTCGAGGGCAAGTTCTTGGGTTCCCGCACCATTTTTTGGTGTCGCAGAATTGTCCATCAATTGAGATAAGCCGTTGACCGAACAGATAATTAGAAATGTGTAAAAAAGGTAGAGGTGCATCGGGCGCAACTGAGGCTGATCTTGCCAGGATAGCTTTGTTCTCGATCGCGCCGGCGGTTCGATCTGGAAAAAGTCAGCAAACTGATTGCCGTCCAAACCCATTGCTTCGGCGTAGCGCTTGATCAAACCTTGAGTGTAGACCGGTTCGGGGAGTTGGTCTAGTTGACCGTCCTCGATGGCTTGTAGCAGATTCCGCCGAATCATTGTTACCACGGCTACTTTGTCCAAACAAATCGACTGCTGTTCGCGGTACTCGCGGAGTTGAGCCCCTATTTCCGCTAGCTTTTTCTGAGGTGGTTCGGGTTCTTGGGAGTGCAGTTTCTGCTTAGTTGTGTTGAAGAATAAAAAAAATAAATTCTTTGTCATATGCTGTGCTCCTCGAGATTTACTGGCACGCTTATTGATGTTAGGTTGACTAGATTCCATAAAAAAATAATTTCTGAATCTTCTAGGGGTCGGTAGCTGCCAGGTGCCAATATTGGCGAACCGGGCTGCTGCAATTGAATTGGGCCAATGGCTGTGCGGTGCAGGCGTACCACGGGATGTCCCAACTGCTCGGCGGTGCGCCGAATCTGTCGGTTTCTTCCTTCTGATAGAATTACTTCTAACAGAGTTTGGTCTGGCGCGCGATCGATAATTTTAACTTTTGCTGGCAAAGTCTTTCTGCCGGACAGGATGATGCCCTGACGCCACGCTTGCAGTATGGGTTCCGGGGGATCGCCCCGCACCCAAACTTGATAAGTTTTGGCGATCGAGTGACGCGGATGGGTCAAACAAAATGTCAGCTTACCATTATTGGTGAGCAATAGAGCGCCGGTGGAATCTGCATCTAAGCGTCCTACGGGATGAATGCCTTGACCATAGCGCAGTTTTGGCGGCAGTAAGTCGAGAACTTTCGATCGGGCTCTGGGATCGCTGCAAGTAGAAACTACACCTGCGGGTTTGTTGAGCAACAGATAGACACAAGCGGGTCGATCCGTTGGTTTTACCGGGACTCCATCGACTTCGATCAAATCGCGATCGGGATTTGCTTTTTGTCCTAAGCGAGCAATATTGCCATTAACTCGGACTCGTCCAGCGACAATCATCTGTTCTGCCAGACGGCGAGAGGCAATGCCCCACTGGGCGAGAATTTTTTGCAGCCTTTCATCAGACATGACGGGAGTGTGGGAACCGCCAACACAGGAGCGTTGGGGGAGAAAATACGATAGGGTTAGATGAATGTAACCTTACTACCAATGTTGAATTCCTAGTCGGGAATAAATTTATATGCTGGGCAATCCTTGCAGGGCGTTGCGCCCGGTGTAGATTGTCCCGATCGCATAACCCTGAATGTTTTTGTGCAAAACTACGAGGAAAAGACTCGCGGCAGGCCCAGAGTGCGCCGTTAGTTTGCTGTTAATTTGAGAGCTGTGGGTCTCACCAGACCATAATCAACACTACCATAAATCCCGTACACCAGGTTAAATTTATACGCTCGATCGCACAAACTGGGTTTGTGAGGCTGGATGCGAGTCCCAGTTAAATTTCTGTGCTTGAATATTAAGGTTTATATTTTTTAATTGTTTATGACTGTCGATCGCAACTCACTTCAATTTGACAATAGAGCTGGCGCTGCTAGCTGTGATGGGACTGCTAATCTCTCCCAGGGACAAGGAACACCGCCACAAGGTGGAGGCAGCCGGATCGCGAGTTCGGTGCTGTCTCCGGCGGTGCAGTTGTGGCTGCGATCGCAAGTTCAGCAGGTTGACGAGTTGAAGGTAAAAATTGAGGGGAGCGACCGACAAATCTTCAGCGGTGCGATCCCCAAAGTAACGGCTGCAGCCCTCGGTGCTGTGTATAAAGGATTACACCTAACAGAAGTTGCTATAGAGGGCTGTGGCATTCGCATCAACCTCGGTCAAGCTCTCAAAGGCAAACCCCTGCGCCTGCTCGAATCCGTTCCCGTCACTGGCGTTTTGAGGCTTGCTCAACCGGATTTGAATGCGTCGCTGAAAGCGCCTTTGCTGGCTGATGCTTTGAGCGAATTTTTGCTGCCGCTGCTGCCGCTGACAGATAGCGAAAAATCTCTGAAATTGGAAGATTCTCAGATAAAAATTGAGGCGGGGAAGTTGACGCTTACGGCGACAATTTTGGGCGCTGGCGACAGCCAAATTCCTTTGGTATTGCGGACTGGTTTGCGGATTGCCAGCAGTCGGGAATTGATGTTTGAAGCACCAGAAATTGAAGTCGATCGAGAATTAAAGAGCAGTGATTTTCATGATTTTAAAATTGATTTCGGGCCGGAAGTGGAGATTGAGGAGTTGATTTTGAGTCCGGGGGAGATGGTTTGTCGGGGAGGAATTAGAGTTTTGCCTTAGTTAGTAGTCATTAGTCAGTAGTCAGTAGTCAGTAGTCATTAGTCATTAGTTACTTGTTACTCAATTGGGGCTGCCAATTCCCTGCGAAGGCCAATTCCCAATCCCAATTCCCAACTACCGATTAATTAAAAAAGACTCGATCGCGGGCAACAGCAAAGTTACAAAATAGTAGACTAAGGGTGCGGTAAAAACATAGCTGTCAGTGCGATCGAGAATGCCGCCGTGACCGGGGATCAACTGTCCCGAATCCTTAACACCGGCATCTCGCTTCATCATCGACTCAGTTAAATCTCCCAACAAACTAGCAACCCCAATCAACAAACCAAAAACAGCCCCAGTATAGGGCCACCCAGGCCATTGTAAATACCAAGACCCGGCGACGGCCACGGCGATGCTGCCGCAAACACCAAATACAGCACCTTCAACGGTTTTTTTGGGGCTGATGTGGGAGAGGCTGGTGCGGCCGAAGAATTTGCCGACAAAATAAGCCCCAATGTCAGCGGCCCAGATGCAGAAGAAAGCCAGCAACAGCGAAGTCAATCCTAAAGATATGCTGCTGGAATTTGTCCAAGACTGTGACGGATAAATATTAACGGGCAAACTGCTGGCTACTGTTTGCGAAAATTGGGTTGTAGCAAGATTTTCCGGATCGAGGCCGACTCGCAGCCGCACCCAGTAGCTGGGCAAATAACCGCCGTAGAACAATCCTAAAATAGAAGCGGCAATATCGGCGATCATCGATAATTTAGGTCGGAATAACAGGTAGAAACAGATTAAGGTTCCGGCTAGGGGGAACATGGCATCTACAAATTGCGGTGCCAGGGCGGCAGTAATTAGCAGGCCTTGACTGACAGCTAAGGTAGTTTTGGCAGCCGGTGCAATGCCTTTAGCCCTGGCTAATTGAAAATATTCCAATTGACCGAGGTAGACGATAACGCCAAAGCCGACGGTGAAGTACCATCCGCCCATAATAATCATTCCCAAAGCAAGGGCGATCGCAACTATTCCACTTAAAATACGGGACCAAGGCATAAAATAAATTTCTCACAGCAGACGGCAGGTCAGTCGATTTTAGATTTTAGATTTTAGATTTTAGATTTTAGATTTAGTCCACAGATGAATCTGGGGGTTGGAACTATGGTCTAAAATTTTGTTTTTTTTGGACGGGATCGGTCGATTTGGGATGCAAGGATGCAAGGATGGTTAAGGTACAGGTTCGTCCCCCATCCTCAACCGGCGATCCAAAATTTCAACTCAGGCGATCGCTCCAGCTAAGGTCGGCCTTATTATAAGTATTATGAACGTTAAGCGAACGTAAAAAAGGTTAAGAATTGCATTTAATGTTTGATTCTCAGTGATACAGCCTCCAGGCCCACATCACCATCTTTGAGGTGGTGTGGGAATATCTCCGTCTAATGACTGACGACGTTGGACGTTGGACGTTGGACGTTGGACTAATCCAGCTTTTCGCCGCTGAGAATAAAGATGGGATTGACAGCGGCAAAGGTTTGACTGAGCCCGCGAGTTTCCAAACGGTTGACAGCGGACTGGACTACCTCGATGTTGCGGACTTGCAACTCGGCGAAGCTTTCAGAAAGGGCGTAAAGATTCTCTAAATTCGAGGCTGTGGCGACAACTCTACCGCGGGGTTGCAAGTACCGCCAGACTTCCTTGAGAATCATTTTAATGGGGCGGCCTCCTTCGATGCAGACTCGGTGGGGGGGTTGGGGCAGGTTTTCCAGGCATTCCGGGGCACTGCCTTCTACGACTTCTACGTTGTTGAGATCGAATCGATCGCAATTTCTGCGAATCAAGCTTGCTACTTCTTCGTCTCTTTCGACGGCGATAATCCGACCTTTGGGACACAGCAAACCTGTTTCTACAGCAATTGTACCAGTACCTGCACCAATGTCCCACACTAATGAATCTGCTTGCAGTCGCAGGTGGGAGAGTAACAGCAGTCGGACTTCTCGCTTACTCATGGGAATTCCCGGCAAACGTTCAAATAAGTCATCGGGAATACCTGGAGTGACGTAGGGCCAAAGCATAGTTTGATTTTAAATAGAAGGAAGAAGTCATCAGTCATCAGTCATCAGTCATTAGTCATTAGTCATCAGTCATCAGTCATGTTTTGCTGTCGCCTCCGAGCTTTCGGTACAACGTCATCAGGAAGAGGTCCGAGGTCCGAGGGAAGAAGTCCGAGGTCCGAGGGAAGATTTTTCCCATTTCCTACTATCCCTCATTTCCCACTATCCCCCAACCGTTAATATTCACTCTCGCACAACTTTGAGGGTTTGGAGGTCTCTATCGCTGCAACCTGTGATTTTTCCGCCTGCTGCAAGGATTTGCTGCAGGTAGTCAACGGCTGCTGGGGTAATGATTTCACCGGGCATCAAAACTGGTATTCCTGGGGGATAGGGACAGATGAGTTCGGCGCACAGGCGATCGACTGCTTTGTCTGCGGGTACTGTTTCGACTGGGAAAAAGAATGCCTCGCGGGGGGAGAGGAG
>NZ_JADEXD010000351.1 GCF_015207285.1 Tychonema sp. LEGE 07203
GCGCAACAAATTTTTGATTATAGATAGATTAAGCATTCACTTAATTAAATCGCAATTCAGGTAAGAGTACAGAAAGTCCCTTGCCCGGAAACGGTCGTTGGTGTTGGCGAACCGGCAACAATTGGAGTTTTAACCCCAGCCGACCAGGGCGCTGCCTTTGAAAAATTGACAGCATCCAAATTCTAAAATCGAAATGCGCCTACCTGCGCCCGAATGATAATTGCCGTGATATTGTCGTGACCGTTGCGTTTGTTGCCCAGTTCAATCAACTCGGCAACTGCCCGATCGAGATCGGCTTGGGGATTGAACAGCGGTTCGAGAGTGCCCTGCCAGTGAGTTTCCAACAAATCATTATCTGTCAGGCCGTCGGAGGCCAAAATCAATAAAGTATCTTCGCACAAGTCGAAAAACTGCACGTCAGGCTTGAGAAAATTACCGTCTCGCGGGCCGATGGCTTGAGTTAGTTGGTAGGCATCGGGACGGGAATAAGCAGTTTCCGGGTCAACCCCGCGCTTAATTTCGCGCTGCCCTACTTCGTGGTCGGAGGTGATTTTTTCTAGGGCCTGACCCTTTTTTATTCGGTAGAGGCGGCTGTCGCCGACGTGGGCCACGGCGAATTTGGTGTCTTGAAGTAAGACTGCGACTAAGGTTGTACCCATGCGGGCGCTGCCGGAGCGTCCGTCCTTTTGATTGATTTCAAAGATGGCTTTGTTGGCTAGCAGCACTCCTTCGCGGATGGTGTCGGTCTGGGGCAGTTGATTTTCCCAGCGGGTTTGAAAGAATTCTCTGAGGGTTTCAGCGGCCAGTTGACTGGCGACTTCTCCGCTGTCGTGTCCGCCCATGCCGTCGCAGAGAATGTAAAGCCCTTTGGTTTTAAATATCCGACCGAAGCAGCTTTCGAGTTTGTCTATCTGAGTCCAGATGCTGAAGAAGTCTTCGTTGTGGTCGCGGGTGCGGCCGACATCGGTCAGGCCTGCGTCTTCCAAGCTGTACATCAGGAGCGGCATGGGCTGGGTTAAGACTTCGCCAGCGTCGGGGGGGGAGCTGTCGGGGATGCTGTTTTGGAA
>NZ_JADEXD010000009.1 GCF_015207285.1 Tychonema sp. LEGE 07203
TTGAGTTTTACCGCTTGATGACTTAGCTTTTCAGGCATTATAGAATTGCTAATACGTAAATGCCACGTTTTCTATAGTTGTCTTTTTGTCAAGTACAATTTATACCAAATTAGATGAGCTTACCCTGGCTCACGATCGCATCCAGCAAGCAGCCTATTCCCTAATTCCCCCAGGCGAGAAGCAAGTCATTCACTGGCAAGTCGGGCAACTGTTATTGCAAAATACACCGCCACATAACCTCAAACAAAATATTTTTGATATTGTCAATCAACTTAACTTAGGCATTGAAGCAGTTGATATTCAGTTAGAAAAAGATAAACTTGCTCAATTAAATCTGATTGCCGGTCAAAAAGCGAAGGCATCAGCAGCTTGGAAACCTACCTGGAATTACTTACAATTTGGTATAAATTGCTTGAGTGCAGATAGTTGGCTTCGTAAGTATGACCTAACTTTGGCACTGTACGTGGAAACAGTAGAAGCTGCCATCTTGAGCAACCGCGTTGAGGAAATGGAAAAATTGGCTGACATTGTGCTTCAACAAGCTACTTCATTGCTAGACAAAGTAAAAGTCTATGAAGTCAAAATTCAAGCTTATACAGCACGAAATAAACCTCTGGCAGCGATTGATACCGCACTTTCAGTATTAAAATTGTTGGGGATTCGCTTTCCCAAACAACCAACAAAATTAAATCTTTTTACGGAACTGGTGAAAACCAAGTTAAGTTTAGCCGGCAAGCAAATTCAGGCTTTAATTGACCTCCCAGTGATGACAAACCCCGATAAGCTAGCAGCGATGCGTATTTTATCAACTGTAGTTTCTGCTGCCCATTTAGCCGCACCTGAACTGCTGCCGCTGATGGTGTTCAAACAGGTGAGATTATCAATTAAATATGGGAATACTTCTGTCTCTTCTTGTGCCTATGCTACTTACGGATTGATTCTGTCTGGAGAAAACGTAGGAGACATTGAGACTGGCTATCAATTTGGGCAACTTGCTCTTTTGTTGCTCGATAAGTTTAACACTAAAGAACTCAAAGCCCGAACAATATTTATTGTTAATTACTTTGTCAAACATTGGAAAGAGCATCTTAGGGAAACCTTAAATTCTTTGCAGAATGCTTACTCGATCGCCCTAGAAACTGGAGACTTAGAATATGCAGCTTATGCCGTTTGCGTATACTCCTACCATTCCTATGTATTGGGCAAGGAATTGCCAAAAGTTGAGTCAGATATGGCAATGTACAGTAATACGCTCAGCCAACTAAAGCAAGAAACATCATTTTACTACAACCAACTCAATCGACAGGTTGTATTAAATTTGATGGGACAGGCTGCAGATAAGTGCCGTTTAGTTGGTGAAAGCTATGATGAAGTAAAAATGTTACCCCTGCATCAAGAGGCAAATGCTAAAAATATTTGTCGCTCTCTTTATTTTTACAAGCTATTTCTCTGCTATCTTTTTCAAGACTATCAGCAAGCTCTGGAAAATGTTACTTTAGCCGAAAAATATAGCGATAGTTCTGTAGGTACTATTCCTTTGTACCATTTCTACAATTCTTTGGTTTATCTGGCTATCTATTCTGAGGCATCCAAATCCGAGCAAAAACTCATCCTCCAGAAGGTGAAAGCCAACCAGAAAAAAATTAAAAAGTGGGCGCATTTTTCTCCGATGACTCACCTGCATAAATTCTATCTTGTGGAGGCAGAGCGATATCAAGTGTTGGGTGAAACCACTCTCGCTATAGACTATTACGATCGCGCTATTGCCTCAGCCAAAGAACACGAATACATCAACGAAGAGGCTTTGGCTAATGAATTGGCTGCCAAGTTTTACCTCGCTTGGGGAAAAGAGCAAGTTGCCGAAGTCTATATGAGCAATGCTTACTACTGCTATTTGCGCTGGGGTGCTACAGCGAAACTCACGGATTTGGAGCAAAAGTACCCGCAACTTTTAAAGCGTTTTATCACAGTCAGAAATTCCGATAAATCGCGCAGCAGCTTGTCGGAAAACTCTGACAGTTCTGCGGCCGAACTTCTGGATTTAGCAGCATTAATGAAAGCGTCTCAGGCAATTTCCAGCGAAATTGAACTCGATCAACTTCTCAAAACTTTGATGAGAACGCTGCTGGAATGCAGCGGTGCCCAAATTGGCTATCTCATTTTAGAATCTCAAGGACAATTGCTAGTCGAAGCATCAGGTGAAGCTACCTCCGATCGGGCGATCGTGTTGCCCTCGACTCCCATAGAAAACTGCCTGCCTTTATCGGTAATTAACTATGTTGAAAGAACTCAGGAAGGATTGATTGAAACTAATGTCACCCGCGAAGGCAGGTTTACTCAAGATGCTTATATTAAAACCCAGCAACCTAAGTCAATTCTTTGCGCTCCTCTGCTGAATCAAGGGCAATTAATTGGGATTGTTTACTTAGAAAATAATTTAGCAGATGGCGTGTTTACTTCCGATCGCCTGCAACTAATTAAACTGCTGTCAACTCAGGCGGCGATCGCCCTTACCAACGCCAGACTCTATACCGAAGTGCGATCGACCCAAAATCGCCTGAATAAATTCCTCAATGCCATACCCCTGGGCATCTCGGTGCACGACGCCAAAGGACAAATCATCTACACCAATCAACTTGCCCAGCAGTTGCTGAATATTCAAGATTTACCAAAAGCCGAAACCCAGCAACTATCAGAAACCTACGGCGTTTATCGGGCAGGTACGGCGGAAATGTATCCAGTGGAACAGTTGCCCGTAGTGCGATCGCTTAGCGGAGAAAAAGCACAGGCGGATGACTTGGAACTGCACCGCAGCGAGGGGAGCATTTTCGTAGAATCAACCAGTACGCCAATTTTTGATGAGACGGGTAATGTAGAATATGCGATCGCAGCTTTTCAAGATATTAGCGATCGCAAACAAGCCGAAAAAACCCTCATCGAAAACGTCCGCTTAGAACAAGAAATTAGCCATCGCAAAAAAACAGAAGCAGAACTCGAACAGGCCAAAGAAGCAGCCGTTGCAGCCAACCTCGCCAAAAGCACTTTCCTTGCCAACATGAGCCACGAATTGCGAACTCCCCTCAACGCCATTCTCGGTTTTTCTCAACTGATGGATGGAGATACAAACCTGTTAAGCGAACAAAAAGAAAACCTCAACATTATTCATCGCAGTGGCAATCATTTATTATCTCTAATCGATCGGGTACTTGACCTTTCCAAAGTCGAAGCCGGACGCATGACCCTATCTGAAAACAATTTAGATTTCCATCAATTTATAAGTGATATCAAAGATATGTTTGCTTTGAAAGCCAAAGTTCAAGGCTTGCAATTACGATTTGAATGTGCTGCCGGTGTTCCCAAATATATTTACGCTGACGAAGTTAAGTTGCGGCAAGTGCTGATTAACTTAATCGGTAATGCTGTTAAGTTTACCCCTTCTGGCAGCGTGTCTTTAGAAGTAAAGAATCAAGTAAAAACACAACCAACCAACAACCAACAAACAAGTATTACTTTTGAAATAAAAGACACGGGAGTTGGCATAGCAGCAGGCGAACTAAAACAACTGTTCCAACCCTTCGTGCAAACAGCATCAGGTCAAAAAGTGCAGCAAGGAACGGGATTGGGGCTGATGATTAGCCGTCAATTTATCCGCTTGATGGGAGGTGAAATAACTGTCATCAGTCGCGGCAAAGCTTTCACCCCTGGAATGCCTGTGAGGGAAGTATCCGAGGAGACAACGGCTACACCAAAATCTGGTACAACATTTCAATTTGATATTTCTGTGAGCATCGCTGATGGAAGCCAAATTCAAAACCAATCCTACCATCATCGCGTCATTGCCTTAGCGCCCAACCAACCGCAATATCGCATCTTAATAGTCGATGATAAAGATGACAATCGGCAACTGTTAATTAAACTCCTCAAACCTCTGGGTTTTGAAGTGCAAGAAGCAACTAACGGCATTGAAGCCCTGCAAATTTGGGATTCATACTCACCGCACCTGATTTGGATGGATATGAGAATGCCCGTTATGGATGGTTACGAAGCAACAAGACAGATTAAAAGTACAACTAAAGGGAAAGCTACTGCTGTTATTGCTTTGACAGCTAGCGTGTGGGAAGAAGAAAAGGCAATTATTTTATCGGCTGGCTGCGATGATTTTGTGCGAAAACCTTTCCCCACAGAAGCCATCTTTGACATCATGGCTAAACATTTGGGAGTCAGTTATATTTATGAGGAGCAAAAGCTATCGTCTTCGGCCGATGATGTGACGGGAGAACCCTTAAATTTAACAGATTTCTTAGCAACCATGTCACAAATATGGATTGTCAAATTGCATAAAGCAGCTCTTGAAGCGGATTCAGAATTAGTGTCTCAACTGCTTGAGGAAATTCCTGATTTCCAAGTTCTAGAACTTCAGACTTTCAGAGGTTGGCTGAATAAATTTCAGTTTGAGAAGATTCTCGATTTAACTGAACCCTTGGTTGGTGAATATTGATACAGCAGATTGCAGGTTTATCAAGTAAGGAATGAAAATTTAATAACTTAAGCGATTGCTCGTTACCAGGCTTGCTCGTTACTAGGAAGAGCCTGGTAATGCTTCTGGGGCTCCGAAGAGCCTCCTTTTATCTGGCAACTTACAGGAGAGAGGACTGTAGGAGGTGTTTAAGTTATTAAGTTTTCGCTCCTAAATTATCGTTCTATCCCCCGTAACCGCTCTCTTAAGAAGGGGAGGGACAAGAGTATTCAAAGTCTCCCTTCTTCAGGGGAATTTAGGGGGATATAAACTCAGTTAATATCAATTTCATAAAGTAGCGCTAGATATTACCCCCCCAACCCCCCTTATTAAGGGGGGGGCTAAGACTTCATCTGTAGCACATCTTTAAAAAAATGGTATAAAAATAGTAACGATTTCAACCGCCGAACGATTGTGGGGGTGACTTAATTCACTTCAATCATTGAGTTTACGGGCGACTGTTTTAACTTGGTAAGATCGCGGATGGTAATTGAGCAACCGTCTCCCAATTTCACAGCAGTTACATAACAGCATTTGCCAATGTCATCCCTTTCTAGATGCACCTCTCCGGCAAGTGATTCTCCAGTCTCTACAACCTCTACTAATAACTCAAATAATTGTGGAATCAATCTATCGAGCAGTTTTTTCAGAACGGGTTCGCCCGCTAGTTCTGTGCGTTTTTTGCCTAACAGTCTGGCAAAGACAGGGTTAACTACCAAGCAGCGAAAATCTTCAATTTCTCCAGCAATATCCGCCCTCACCGCCTCCACTGCGGCTATTCCATCCAGAGATGAGTTGAGCAAATTTGCCAAGAGGGCGCGAGATTGGTAGGCAATTTCTGCGGTTTGCTGGTGTCGATCGATCGCTTCTTGAAGCTGGCGTTTTTGGCGCTCAATAGTGAGGTGAGTTTCGAGCCGCACTAGCACTTCTTCCGGATCGAAAGGTTTAGAAATGTAGTCAACTCCTCCTACTTTAAAAGCTTTGACTTTATCAAAAATTTGGTCGAGTGCGCTTAAAAAAATAATCGGAATTTCTGAGAAATTTTCATCATTTTTGAGGACTTCGCAGACTTGATAGCCGTCCATGTCTGGCATTTTAATATCCAGCAATATAGCATCGGGGATATGATTGCGAACAGTCCTCAAGGCCATCGAACCATTGGTGACGCAGCGAACTTTATACCCGTGTTCAGTCAGAATTTCTGTGAGGAAATGCAGATTTTCTGGGATATCATCCACAATTAAAATGTTGCCGGGGGAATTTTCTAATTCATTGATGTCACTTTCTTGAGACTGATATACAAATTGGCGATCGCTTCGAGTAAAGGCACCAGCAGTTGTGCTGTTTTGCTTCTCTACCAGAGATCGGAAGTTATTTTTAGTAACTTTTTTTCCGATTACGTGTGAAAGGCGCTGCCACAGGACGGCAGCTAAATCTTTGATATGTCCTATACTCAGGTACAAGCTGTCAGCAACAGCATTATAAGTTGTGTTTTCC
Source organism: Tychonema sp. LEGE 07203 (assembly GCF_015207285.1). Classification (GTDB taxonomy): domain Bacteria; phylum Cyanobacteriota; class Cyanobacteriia; order Cyanobacteriales; family Microcoleaceae; genus Microcoleus. The sequence continues at coordinate 6,014 of NZ_JADEXD010000009.1, forward strand.
CAAGCAGCTTTTAAGATTTCTTTTTCAAGCAAACTTAATGTTCTACTCGTCTTGGACTCTAAGGCTGATTCGATAAATTCTAGGGCTTCTTCAAAAGTCATGTACAAATCAATCTCATCGGGTAGTAAGCTTTTTCCAGTTTGGCACCCTAGCTTTGAGTTATGCACTGCAGTAAGTCGGAGAACTTTCTGATAACTATTATGACAGGCTGATTGACAATTACGATCCGGGCGATCGCCCCCGCTCCTCATTTTACCTTGTCGAAGCAAAAGTAGCGATCGCCCGCTTAATTCTTTTTGAGGGCGATCGGCTTAAATCCTTGTCAGCACAAGGCTTTTAAGTTGATTGTCACCCCCGTCAGCTCTTTGAGTTTGTTCGCATACATTTTTGCCCACCTCTTTCTTCACCAGTCCTGGACGCACTCCCACCAAAGAAACCGGGTTTTTTACCGAATCTGCGGGCTGCAACCTCTGTATTTTCGTAAAAAAACCCGGTTTCTGGGCCCCCATGCGTAAGCCCTATTCACATAACGATCCGAATGATCCGACTTTTCCGACTTTTCGATCCGACTTTTCCGACTTGCTTTAGGCCGATCGTCCAAACATACTATTGAATAGCATCCACCAAAAGACAGAGAAAAGTATCAGTCATGCTGTCGATCTGCTCTATCTAAAGATAGATAGTAAAACCAGGGCGTCCGACTTTTCCGACTTTAAGATCCGACTTTTCCGACTGACAAGAGCAAGGTAGGGGAGCCATGCTAGAGACACGGAAAAGATGCAGCCTCAAAAAAGAGCAACTGAATCCAATCTTTATCCGCATAAATACTGAGACCACACTGAGCTAGATATTTCCGGGATTGGGGTGCAACGAAAAAAGTAACAGAAGAATCTTTCTTCACATCGATCTTTCACCATTTTTTAAGTCATGTCCAATTCTCAATCCGTTATTGCAACAGACATTCGGTATTGTCCAGAAGATATAGAGAAAGCCTTTTGGCAGCTATGGCAGCAGAATCGAGATTATCTTTACCGTTGCTGTCTCAGGTGGATGGGGGGGAATCCTGTTGATGCCGAAGAAGTGCTCAGTCGCGCCATGCTCAAAGCTTTGGATAAATTGCCAGACTATGCCGAAAAAATCACCAACCTCCGAGCTTGGCTCACCCGCTTAACCCATAATCTATGTATAGATATACACCGAGAACGCCGCCGGAAAGCAATGCAAATGGAGGATATTGAAGAAATAGCTGCTACAGGAAATTCAGCATTTATTTCGGGTTTGGACTCTCCCCAAGAGGCACTTCTGCATCATGAGTTGGGGAAATACATTCGCCGCGCTATTGATACTCTTCCTTCTCGATTACGCAATCCGTTTATCCTGCGTTACTGGCACCAGATTGCCTATCAAGATATTGCCCAACAACTTGCTCTCTCGCTCAATAACGTTTACAAGCGCATCCAACAGGCACGAGAAATTCTGCAAAAGCGTTTGAGCAGGTATTTGTCAGGGTTGGATGATGCTTTGTTAGATTCCTCCGAGTCGTCTAAAAAGGGGGACTTTGGCTCGATCGCGGATGAATTTACTGTAGGGGTAGTGCCCCCGTGCCTACCCCGTCAAGATTCTGGGGCGATCGCGGCTGGGGCGATCGCGGCTGGGACAGCCACGGCTGGGGCGATCGCGGCTGGGGCGATCGCGGGGGGATTGCCCCTACAATCCGATGAAACGATCGCCCCCATCCCTCAAAACATTGGCGAGACAATTAATTATCAAGTAACAGCAATATGTCTAGAAACACTACATTCCGGGTGGTATCCCTCACTCAGTCCTCTGGGGTGGAGTTGAATGCTTACCTGGTTGCAGACTCCAAGCCAACCCGACAAGAGCAGAAGCTGAAAACATTAAGCGAGTACGTGCAGCAGTATCCATCTGGGTGGAAGAAACGGTTGGAATTGGCGAATCTGCTGTATGAAATGGGTCATATCGAGCAGGCGGTTGAGGAATATCGCCAAGTAATAGACCGGCAGCAACCACCATCGATCGCCGTCCACTTGCAATTGGCGAAACTCTTGCAGCTTATGGGACGAGAGGTTGAGGCAGTAGCGGTTTATGAAAGTGCCTTGACCAATGCACGCAATGAGGCGACTCGGCAGCATATCAGCGGATCGATCGCACTCTGTAGAAATGACACTCAGGTAGCGATACTCGCTTTTGAGTCGGCGGCTTCCCTAGAACCAGATAATGCGGCTCACTGGCTGGCGTTGGGGCAGGTGCAAAGGGGGAGAGGGGATGCGGTTGCAGCTTTGCGATCGTTCGATGCCGTTTTGTCGCTGCACCCGGATGATGTTGTAGCGCTGATTGACAGCTACGACGCGAGTCAGGCGGTGGGGAATCTGCGCCAAGCGCAGCGCAGGTTGAGCAAAGTGCTAGAGGTGGCTCCGGGTGATTTTCGAGCGCTCAAACGACTGGCGGATACTCGTTGCCGGATGAGATTGGTATCGGGTGAGGAAGGCAAACAGACTAAAAAAATAATTAGTTCTTTGCTGCAACAGGCTCCTGATGCGGCGGATGCCCGCGAGTTGCTGGCCTATTATCACCTATTCCGGGGGGAGTCGGCTAACGGGATTGGGGTGTTGGAACGGTTTACTGAGGAACACCCGAATCATCCGAGGGGTTGGTATTCCTATGGGCGGTGTTTGTTCCATACGGGGGAATATCAGAAAGCGGCTGAGGCGATGCTGAAAGCTTATCGTCTCTATCCCCAGGATTGTGAAATTTATCGGGCGTTGTGCGAGATTTTGCCTGCTGCGGGGATGACTTCTTCCCCAGCTTCTCTAGATCCCCCCCAGCCCCCCTTAAAAAGGGGGGAGCTAGAGGAGGCAAAGTCTTCTAATTGCACGGGGGGAACTCCTCTGGAAGTCCCCCTTGTTAAGGGGGATTTAGGGGGATCTAACCCTCGTCTCCCAGCTCCTCTCGATCCCCCCCAGCCCCCCTTAAAAAGGGGGGAGCTAGAGGAGGCAAAGCCTTCTAATTGCAAGGGGGGAACTCCTCTGGAAGTCCCCCTTGTTAAGGGGGATTTAGGGGGATCTAACCGTCGTCTCCCAGCTCCTCTCGATCCCCCCCAGCCCCCCTTAACAAGGGGGGAGCTAGAGCAGGCAAAGTCTTCTAATTGCACGGGGGGAACTCCTCTGGAAGTCCCCCTTGTTAAGGGGGATTTAGGGCGATCGAACCCTGAAGTAACCCTGGCATCAATAGTAGAAGAGATGCTCGATCGTTTTCCCGATCGCTGGAATGTGTGGACGACGGCGGGGCGGGTGTTGGTGGAAAGTTTTCAGGAGATCGATCGGGGGTGTGGTGTCTCTGTGCGGGGGACGCAACTTGAACCGCAGTTACCGGAAGCTTGGTTTTGTCACGGGCGGGTGTTGGCGCTGGCTCTTAAACACCGGGAGGCGGTGGAGGCTTTGGCGCAAGGATGGCAGTTGTTACCAGAAGAGGGGGGTTATCTGCAATCTGTATCTGCTGCGGTGTGGCTGGGGGAGAGTTATCGAGTGTTGGGGGATGAGGTGGCGAGCCGGAAATGGTTGGAAAAGGCTTGTCAGTCCCGGGAATTGATGGAGTTTGACCCGGCGATGGCTGGTTACTGGCAAGGAAGAGCGTTGTTGGGGTTGGGGGATGTGAGGGAGGCAGTGGAGGCGTATCGAAGTGCGCTGAGTCGGCGGTTGCTCTACCCTTTTCGCGGTGAGGTTGAGGAGGCTGTGAAACGGTTGAAAGGTAAGAAGCGAAAGGGCGATCGGGCTAAAGCGTAGAGCCTTGACTTCTTAGGGAAGTCGGGGATCTGAACCTCTCAGAGTGCATTGAGTTAGGAAAAAACAGCCTCTAACTCGAAAAATTCAGAAATTGACCTCTGGATTCGTCTTATAGGTGTAGAGACAAAAATCAAGTTTCGTCTCGACTAAAAACCAAAATCAAACTAATCTAAAAAGAGGCTAATTATGATGCGTAGATGGCGCGGATTCTAGAACCAATATTTTAATCAGCAGAACTACATTTGTAAGCTGATTAAATGTGATTGAAAGATGTAGGGTGGGCCTTCCCACCCTACATCTTTTGTTGCCGACCTTAATTCAATGACAAAATCTGGTGTGATTGGAAATTAGAGTTCTTGTGCTGAGGGTGCATTTATCTAGGAAAAAACAGCCCCTAACTCGAAAAATTCAGAAAATGACCTCTGGATTCGTCTTATAGGTGTAGAGACAAAAATAAATTTTATCAAGACATAAATTTCCAATTAAACTAATTTTAAAAAAGGCTAATTATGCGTTTTCGATACTTCTAAAATCAACTAATCAATCATCAAACTTACATTGGTAAGCTGCTCAAATGTGATTGAAAATCCACCTAGGGTGGGCAATGCCCACCCTACTTAGTAAGTATCTATCAAGATTATAACTGTAAAAGTATAAATCGTGCCCGCAGACAAACTCCCATAACTCATGGAACTTATTTGGTTCTTTAAAACCCTCAACAAATACATTGCCTCCTACAAATGGCAATTCATTTTACTCTTTACCTGCCTGATATTCGACGCAGCATTTGATTCAATCTTCCGAGCCAGCTTAAAATTTATCATCGATGCCGCCATCGTTCCCCAAAACTATAGTCTTCTGGTTCTAATCCTGTCATTGCTAGTCGTCGGAGCAATTCTATATGCCTGCATCGGCTTGCTAGGAATTTTCCTAGGAGCGCGTTTGGGAATTTTAATCACCAACAATATCCGATACTCTCTATTCGAGCATCTCCAAAGCCTTTCAATGGAGTTTTTTGGGCGACGTTCAGCCGGGGATATAGTCAATTGTCTCATCGCCGATGTCCAAAAGGTGGAAAATGGTGTAATTACAATGGGGCTGACAGTCGTTGTGTTAGAACTGTCTAACTTCCTATTTTCTCTGGTTTTCCTCTTCCTCCTCAACTGGCAATTAGCCCTGCTCAGTTTAATCGGTTTAACCATCTGCACCATTGCCCCAGCAAAAATTGCCAGCCTTGCCACCGAAGTCGGCTATAAGTTGCTGCAAAAAGAAGGACAGATTGCCAGCGTCGTCGAAGAGAATATCCTCTCGCAAACCGTTGTCAAGATATTCGGGCTGGAGAACCAAATGACTGAGGATTTTTCCACCGATTTGAATGACTTAAAACAGGTTTATGTCCGCGCAACCTTTCTCTCCTACTTAGTGCAGAAAGTCCCCATGATTGGTTTTGTCATGACGCAGCTTATCGTTTTAAGTATCGGTGCAGTGATGACCTACAGGAATATAATTTCTGTAGGGACTCTTACCTCATTTCAAGTTTTAATGGTAGGTTTGAATCTCAATATTCTTGGTTTAACTTCGTCAATCCCGGCATTTATAGATGGAGTGGCAGGGCTGCAACGCATCAGCGATATATTATCAGAAACTCCGGCGATTCAGAATGCACCGGATGCGATTGATTTACCTCACTTTTCCAGTGATATTAACTTTGACGATGTTACCTTTAGCTACTCCCAAGATAGAGGTGGAGTTAAAAATCTATCCCTAAAGATTCGCCAAGGAGACTTCGCGGTATTTGTCGGTGAAAGTGGAGCAGGCAAAAGTACAATTGTCAACTTGCTAACGCGATTTTACGACCCGGATAAAGGACGCATTCTGTTTGATGGCATTGATTTACGTCATGCAACAGTACGCTCCCTCCGTTCTCAAATTGGACTGGTTTCTCAGGATGTAATTCTCTTTAATTGCTCGGTGCGAGAAAACATCCGCATGGGCTATCTAGAAGCCACTGACGAACAAGTCGAAGCCGCAGCCAAAGCCGCCGAGATTCACAAATTTATTTTGTCCTTACCCCAAGGCTACGACACACCTGTGGGTGACAGGGGCGGACAGTTATCAGGGGGACAACGGCAAAGAATCGCCTTAGCTAGAGCCTTGGTAAGAAATCCAGCAATTCTGATTCTAGATGAAGCCACATCCGCCCTTGACCCCGCCACAGAAGCCGAAATCCTCGCCACCATCAAGCGCATTAGCAAAGAACGCACCGTGATTTTCATCACCCACCGCATAGCTAATGCATTGCTTGCGGATGTCACTTACGTGATGGAAAACGGCAGCTTGGTTGTTAGCGGTTGACACACAGATTTGACCTGTACTGAACATTTTGGAGTTAAAAATTATGACCGATACAAATGATTACAAATGGCTAATTCCCTCTTCTCACAACCTAGGCTCGAAATCACTTGAAGAAGAGAAAGCTCTCTGGGATAAAAACCACGAAGATTATACCAACACCTCTTTCAGCCTCACCCAAGACCCCAAAATCTGCAAAAACTTAATCCGTCCAGAGTGTTCTCCCGGCTATGATATTCCCAACTCGCCTGATATCAAAGTCCTAATTCCCGGTTGCGGCTCGGAAATTTATCTTCAGAAAACCTTACTAGAATTTTGCCCCCAAATTGGACAAATCTACTGTACCGATTTTTCCAAAACAGCCATTGAAAAAGCACAAGCAGACTGGAGAAAAGCAGATGGAGATTCCCGACTCAACAATCGGCAAATCGTGTTTGAGGAAGTTGACTCCACGCGAATCACCGAACACAAACCTGAGTGGAACGAGAAATTTGATTACGTCCTACTCGCAAATTCCGTGGTTTCCAGTGAGGATAAAACCAACCGCGAGATGATTCGGGAATTTGGTAAAGTTCTCAAGCCCGGTGGCAAGATATACGGATATTTCCCAACCACGTTATGCTTCTTAGAAATTGCCTATTTTAGTCGCAAACACGCTCACTGTGTTACAGAGGGATTTATCGATGTCTACGGCAATAAAGTTTGGGACGCTGAGTGGCAAGAGGCCCAGATTTATTACACTCCCTTGCGGTTAAATCGCATTTTTAAAGAAGCGGGATTAAAACAACTCTGTTTGGAGATGCAGTTTTTGGACTATGAGCCTTTTGTTTCCATGTTTAAAGAGATGATCGAGCATGACGACCCGGATATTTTTCTCTGGCATCTTCTAGCCCGGTATGAAAAATAGGACTTATACCAAATCCGGGTAACATACCCCCCTTTAGGGGCGGTTGAAACCAGGTTTGCACAAACTTTCGTCGGCCTCGGCCGAATGGTTCGTAAAGAATCTCCAAAACCCGGATTTGGTATTACGCACTTGGGCGAAGCATCTCGCGAGATGCTTTGTTTCACTTTTTAAAACGGATGCGACCGCATTTAGGTTGATTTTATTATGCAATAATTGCTTCTTCAAAATAGTTAAAAAACATGGTTTGTGGCTCCTAAATATATATTTCAATTAAGTTGTAAATCAGTAAAAACAGACTTTTCCAACATAGTTAACAGACATGATGAATTGCTCTTGAAGATAGGTTTTGCTGATTTTTGTGACTACTAAAGCTCGCGCTTGGGTATAAGTGCCTGCCGATCGCTCTCCAGCTACTTGATTGTTTCCCAACTACGCTTCAACTATGTGGCTATTAGCTGTTTCGAGCAGGCCGCTAGCATCATCCTAAAAAAAATCAATATTCAGTTTTCTAAAGATTATCATCTCGGCATAGCGCTGTATAAATTAGGTTTTTTACAGTCGATAGTTTCAGTAACTACTCGCATTGTCAATAATGTGAATTCTGATTATTGTTTGAGCGGTCTTTACAGTATATTAGGTGTTTCTTACCGGATTTTAGGCGATATTAATCAAGCCATAGAATGCCACAAAATTTCAGAAATAAAATCAATTAAATGTTTGCAAAATCTCGCTAAAAGTAGCGAAGAAGAAAATGGCAAACAAGCTAATCTGGAATTTTGGAAAGTTAATGCTGCGATTAATATAGGTTTTTGTAAAATAGAACTGTGGGAATTAGACGCAGCTATGGAGATATTTGTCAAGCTCAAAAAATCGAGGGAGGAAATCGGGATTAACGGTTGTGCGATCGATGTCGGGTTCGCTTTCCTCAACTCCTGTGTCGGAGTCAAAAAAGAAGGGGAGAATTTGACACAGCCCTGCAGCACCTAGCTGAAGCAACCCAAATACTCGATCGCTCCAACAAATTAAACCGAGCCGAAGCTTGCTATCAACTAGCTCTGACAGAACAATAACTTGGTAACACCGATAGAGCCCAAGAAAAATTCGATCGCACTATTAAACTGTTCAGCCCAATGAATGCAAGCAAGAAAATAGAAAAAGTACAGTTAGCTGCCACCAAAAAACCAGAAAAAATCCCTAATTAATCGATCGACAAATCAAAAAAAAAGATACAATAAACTCAAACCACAACCATCAAATTTTTAGACATGAAACTCAAACGATTGGGACACGTAGCCGTCTGCGTGCAAGACATCGAGAAATCTGCTGAATTCTACCGAAATTTGGGAATGGAGTTAGTCTGGAAAGATCCAGACTGGGCTTATTTGAAAGCAGGAGAGGACGGACTGGCGCTGTTGAGTCCGAGTTACGACCAAGCAGGGCCGCATTTTGGCTTTGTGTTTGACGATCGCACTGAAATGGAATCCGCCTACGAACAGCTTAAATCCGAAGGTGTTTCCGTCACCCACATTCACGAACACCGCGACGGTACAGCGTCTTTTTACGGCAGAGACCCCGACGGTAACGGTTTTGAGTATCTTTACGAACCGGCCAAAGGATGATTTTAGGGCTTGGGGGGCGATCGGACTGACATCCCCGTCAGGCGTGCAGTCCGGCGCACCCTAAAGATCGGCGTGTCCGCGCGCTCCTAGCCCGTTGCTGACGGCCCGGAACCTCCGTACAACTGGCCGAATAAAGCGACATACTCGCAGAACTTACTCCTACAGTATCCTGTAAGCTCAGAATCTGAAGGATATCCCCAGCTTCCGAAAATCGGCTCCATAATCTAAAATCTAAAATCTAAAATCTAAAATCCTCATGTTGCAGAGAATACAAGGCAGAAACCGCTGGAAATCCATCTTCAAACCCTGGGAAGAAACAGACCCTTGGCTGTTTTTGACCTGCATCGGCCTCACCATCTTCGGCGGAATCATGATCCGCAGCGTCGAAATCAACCAGGGGCTGATCGACTGGTGGCGGCACTGGGTAACTGGCGCAGTCGGTTTGTTCCTAGCCATCATCATTTCCCGCTGCCGCTACGACGTACTCATTCAGTGGAAATGGCCGATTTACATCATCATTAATTTGTCACTGATCGCAGTTCGATTTATCGGTACTACAGGACTCGGTGCCCAGCGGTGGATCAATATCGGCGGCTTTTACCTGCAACCGTCAGAATTTGCCAAAGTAGGAATGATTGTCACTTTAGCAGCTCTGTTGCACGACAAAACTGTCCCCACCGTCAGGGATATGTTGAGGATGCTGGCGATTGTGGCAGTACCCTGGGGATTGATCTTTGCCGAACCAAATTTAGGTACTTCCCTGGTGTTTGGCGCGATTACAATGGGGATGTTTTACTGGGGTAATGTCAATCCCGGCTGGCTGATACTACTGTTCTCTCCTCTAATCTCGGTTCTCCTAAATAACCTGTCTACACCGATTTGGGTAGCTTGGATAGTCGTTGCGGGTATAATCGCTTGGCGATCGCTACCTTGGCCCTGGTTGGGGACTTTCGCTGCTGTGCTGGTAAACGTGGTTTCTGGACAAGTCGGACATTTTTTTTGGGGCGTGCTCAAGGACTATCAAAAAATGCGCCTGACAGGGTTTTTAAACCCAGAGAAAGACCCTTTAGGCAGCGGATATCACTTGATTCAATCTCGGATTGCGATCGGAGCCGGGGAACTCAAAGGCAGAGGTTTGTTTCAGGGAACGCAAACTCAGCTTAACTTTATTCCCGAACAGCATACAGACTTTATTTTTTCAGCGATTGGCGAAGAATTGGGCTTTATTGGCTGCATTTGCGTGCTGTTGGCGTTCTGGGTAATTTGTTTCCGGTTGGTAACGATCGCTCAAACTGCCAACGACAATTTTGGTTCATTGCTGGCGATCGGCGTACTGTCAATGTTAATTTTTCAGGTATTCGTAAATATTGGGATGAACATCGGCTTAGCCCCGGTAACGGGAATTCCGCTACCTTTCCTGAGTTACGGGAATGCGTCGCTGCTGAGTAACTTTCTCGCACTGGGACTGGTGGAGTCGGTAGCCAACCAGCGACAGCGCAAGAAGCGTTGGAATTAGATATAGGATTTCAAGCTCTCCTATGAGGTGATGTCGGGCATGGGGCCTAAAAGCATCGGGCCTAAAAGCATCGGGCATGGGGCCTAAAAGCATCGGGCATGGGGGATGGGGCATGGGGCATACCTCACAACGATCTCGAAACAACGATCTCGAACCGCTATAATTGCTATTATTTTAGTTTTTTATTGCCCGTTTTTTTCGGCCCAAAAGTTGAGCTGCTAATACCCCTCCGACAAACCCAAAGAAATGCCCTTGCCAGGAAATTCCCGGCTGCTGCGGCAAAACTCCCCAAATTAAACTGCCGTAGAGCAAACCGACAATTAAAGATACCAAAATAGAGGTAAAGCTGCGTTCAAAATAGCCCCGCAGCAGCAAAAAGCCAAAGTAACCAAAAATTAATCCGCTGGCACCAATGTGAACGGAATTGGACGCGCCTGTCAGCCAAACGCCGAATCCGCTGACGAGCACAGTGACGGCACTCACGATGAAAAAGTCGCTGATTTCTCGCAGCATTATCAACCAACCAAATGTCACAAACGGGAGGGTATTGGCTGCTAAGTGAGCAAAACTGCCGTGCAGAAAAGGCATGAAGAGGATGCCTTCAAGCCCTTGGATGCTGCGGGGGCGGACTCCGTAGGCATTCAGCGCGCCTCGGAATAGGAATACATCGACAATTTCGATAATCCAGAGGAGGGAGACGAAGCCGCCGAGAATGGCGGCGTGGCTTTGCAATTCGCGGGTGATAGCTTTGCTTTCTGGGTGGCTCATGGGTTGTGAGGGCGGTGATATTCGGTTATTTATAATTGTAGGAGTTGTTTGCCGATCGCGCGAAGCGACACTTGGCACTAGCTTTCAGGGTTTTTGCAGTCGAGCTTATTTAAAACTATTATAACTTTGATTTGAAATTCCGCATTTTCACCTATAGAATAATTCACCTTAATGCGTCAGAATGATAAAAGAACAGCAGGAGGAGAGTTAACCAAAGGTTGAAGTTAGAACGTATAAGGCAGAGTTTTTACCCCATAGGTAAATTCTAGGGCTGGCAATGAGGACACTTTGGCGATCGCACACTGTCTATAAAAACTCAGGAACTACTTGTCTCGGTTCTAGTCATTAATTAAAGAACTTTCATCCGGTAAAGCAAAACGAGCTGCTGTAGGTACTTATTGTAGACAAAATCCAGTACAAGCTCTACAAAGAGTTCTTGGCACCTCGTTCTAAAAGAGGAGAAGAGCAATATGAACGTATTTGAGCAAAAATTACCCCAGAGAATTCTGCCAATTTGGGTATGGCATCGCAAAGAAGAAATTACTGTTACTGTCGCTACAATTTCTCAGCCTTACAGTAAAAAGCCGCGCTTTGATTTGTTACATCCGCTGAAAGAGTGGATCGAGAACACGGAAATTAAGAGTCAAAAATTTGCTCGATTTTTGTGTAAGTATATTCCGTCGCAGTGTCCGTTTGAGCGGGAAGTCAAAGTTGGCGATCGCACTTTATTTTCCATTCCGCCGTTGTGCAAGTTAAATCCGCTTTACGAGCAAGTGGTTGGGATTCGTTTTCGGGCTTTGTGTTATTTGGCTGACGAGTGCGGCGTGGATGTGACAACCTATTGTTAATTTTCCAAATTTTTAATTTCTAACTCTTTTTTTCGCCCTCCTTTCTCTTTATTGGGGAGGGTTTTTGATTTTCAGATTATTCGGCGGTTAAAACCGCTACTACACAAGCACAAGTTCGGCGGTTGAAACCGCTCCTTATCAAACAAAGTCTGCCTTCGCAGACTAAGAGAGCGCGATCGCATTTAAATACTAAAGAGAGCGAATTATATCAAATCTTCTCTTCATCGGAATAGTAAATTCACTGTTAACAGTTAACAGTTGACAGTTAACAATTAACAGTTAACAGTTAACAGTTAACAGTTGACAGTTAACATCATGTATGAGTGCAACCGGAATTGGTATTACTCGTTGTTGGAGAAAGAGTTTGCCGTTTTTATGAGAAAAACATTGATTCAACCGCCTTAAACCCCCTGTTACACAGACAGGCTGAGCATGATTAAACACGCCGCAGGCACCTTGTTTTACCCAGTCTGCAGTCAAAAACCAGATCGACGAATAAGCCCAGAAAAAACCGGCCAAACCCCATCCGAGAGGAATCATTCGATTTTAGAGTTGAGATTTTGGATGCAAGGATTTACCCCACGGATCGAGGATCGGGCTTGAGGATTTTAGATTTTGGATTGATTCCACGGAGCAATCCGGGGGATTATACCACCTTTGAAATTCGCTTGTCAGAAAAAAGAATTAGAGGAGGTAAGAATAGTCTTGAATCTAGAAAAGTGATTGACTTTTGATAGTTTCAAGGCTTATTCCTTGCACCTCATTCACTTTTTATCCCTCTCAATCCATTGAGTTATCTAGGTTTTTGGTTAAATCAGCAAGCCCTAATTACGAATTATTTAATAGCGCAGGATCGCAGCGATCGCTTTATGTTCAGGTACATCTTCCTGTTCTACGGCGTAAACCGTTCCCCCATTGGTTAGGGTATGTAGTGCCGCTAGATCGAGCAAATCTTCGTCGCCTGTTTCCTGTTGAGCATGAATCTGAATGGAATTCGCTTCTGGATTGAATACTCCCCAAACGTTTTTATTAATAGGCACAAACAAGGTTTCAACACGCTGGAAATAAGCGGCAGTTACGACTTTTTCGATAGTATTAGCCGTTTGTTCGCTACCTTGTAGTTCCTCGTAATGGGAAATTTTTGATATTTTGGCGAGATCGAAATAGGGTTGTGCAATCTGCCAAGCCTGGGTATGCAGTTCTTCCAAAGTCAAAGTTTCTGGATTACCAGGGATACCATCAGGTAGCAAATGGGCATAAGTATTTGCCTCGTGATAAATCGGCAATAGATAATCAACTCCTGCCAAAATTAGCGGTGCTTGCTGGTTTTTGAAGAAAGACTCTAAACCGCTGTTAACTTGGCGAAAGTAACGCAATAAATCATTTTTCTGATCTTCGTTTCCGGCTCCTTGTCCGTGAAAAATCGCACTATTGCCTTTTGATGAGGCTGTATGTGCTTGGAGGCTTTTTTGGGGATCGTCGTACTGCAAGGCTGCTGCGATGTTGGTGGGTACATCTGTTAACTCAACTTCATCCAAGTGATAACGGGTTCCTTGAAATAACCGCACTTGGTTTTGGCTCAAGGCTAGAACAGAAAACGTCCCATCCCCTGACATTAGTTGCAGTAGTGGTTTGATGTGGAAGCGATCGCCCACTACCGTTAATTCAGGGAAAGCGATCGGCAAACAGTAGTAGCGGAACTGATTGGGAGATAGAAAAATTGCCAGTCCATCGCTTTGATGTTGCCAGAAGTCATAGGTATCTAGCTCATGAATGGGTTGCAGCAACTCTTTGGCATCCTGCTCGCGCAGTCCCATCGCCAGCAATTTTTCGACCGCTTGTCGAACCAAATTCTTTAACCGAATCGGATTTTGCTTGGTTTCGACTCCTAAACGCTCCATTGGCGCATAGATCGAGATACAGGTCGAGTTTGATGCTGTAGTTAAAGCGGTCAATTCATCAACAGTGAATAAGTTCATGATGTACTTCTCAGTAATTTTTTCGATCGAGTTTGTATCAGGTTTTAATCAATGGCCAATCAGGGTTTGCCATTCCTGAATTGCAGTAGAGGGAACAGATAAGCTGACGGATTCACCGTCGATGGTTGGTAATGTCATTTGCAGGGGAATCTCCGCTTGTAACTGAGGTAGGGCAAGCTGAATGTCATATTCTGCGACATTCGCTGGGGCTGGTGTGTCCTGAGAAATTTCGCTAGAAATATCCTTGGCGGTTAGAGTTTCGCCCATAGATGTTGTCAAGGTAAGCGGTTGAGTGCGATCGAATTCCACCGCACCAGGAAAGCCCACGACGCGCAGAGAGATACTAGAACTACCTTCGGGATGGATGCGCTTAAAGGCGATCGCCTGCCAGGATTTTCCGTTTTGATCTTGCAAGGTTTGTCGGGATTGGTAGAGCATTTGCCCTGGATATTCTTCGATTTGCGTCAAATATGCAAAAGCGGGTAAGGGACTCCAGACAACCAGTGAAACGCAGATTAAAGCAGCTAGCAGCCAGCGCAGCGGGTAAATTTTCAACCCGTTAAAGCAGATAGAGTTCATCACAAAAATCCTCTTAAAGTAAGTTAAAAGCTTTGGCAATTGCAGAGTAAAAATTCGGAATTTTAACTAGAAGCGATCGCTTCTCCTGCGGTTTTCCAACCTGCAAAGCTAGGTGGAAACCCCTGGACATTATCATAACCCAATAAGTGCAGTGTCATTACTCCCATTGCCGCTCGATAACCGGCGGAACAATACAGCACTACAGGGCGATCCTGCGGAATTTGCTCCAGATTCTGCGCCAGGGTTTGGAGGGGAATATTGATGGCATCAGGTATATGTCCAGACTTATACTCAGAGGGCTCTCGCACATCCACCAACAGGGTTTGAGGGTTCTTTAATTGTTTTTTTAACCCTTCGACATTGGCGATCGTGTAATAGCCTGCTGGAATCGATGTCAGAAAGCGATCGATTGTTGATTCCAGATTTACGGTTTTTTCAGACATTGCTTGCATCTTTTCTTGAAAGATTGGTTCATTTTCTACGATAGTTGCTGCGAGGATCGGGTTTTGCCCAATGCCAACCAAAAAACAAAAACATAGTGCAAAACCCAGCAATATCGTCTGAATTGATTTCTTAAAGCTCATAGATTTCTCCGGAAATGGATTTTCTCGATATCACTTCATCCTCAAACCCACCAGGGCTTTTCTCCAGTGCGGAGATCGTTATTTCGTCCAAGGTGAGATCAAAATGCTGTTATCGATCGCCACAACCCGGACAATCTTCAGCGGTAGAGGAGCCGGGCCGCGCACCACCGTCTCATCAGGAGCATAGCCGGAACCATGACAGGGACATTGAAATTGCCGATCCATTGGATTCCAGGGAAAGGAAAGTAAATCATTTTTTCACACCCGATCGGAATTATTCGCTTTCTTTTTCGGCGTTTCTACAAGCACAGAAATCTGGAGCAAACTTAGCCCAATAATTTTGATTGAGGCGTTGACAAGCAAATTTCAAAGGTAGTACCCGCCACGCGATCGATCCACCGAATCAATCAAAAATCTCAAATCTAAAATTCTCAAGCCCCCGAATTGCTCCGTGGGGTAAATCCTTGCATCCAAAATCTCAAATCTAAAATCGAATGACTGCGTGGGTTCTCCATTACAGCCGATCGCTACTTTGTAAAGTGCTGTCGATTCTTCGCAGCAATCTGAGAATCAGTCATTTTGTCAACTGTTTCAATACCTACAACACCGGCACTGAGGTCATTTTCTTCAAAGCTTTTTTTGAGTTTATTTTTTTCCTCACCCGGCCCAAATATCAGAATAGATTCTGCATCACGAATGTACGCCATAACCTCATCGTAGTAAATATTGAGTTCTCCTGTGAAAGTTCTCTGGCGGCTCTTATCAGCGGGAATCTGACGTGATTTATAAATGCCCTTAAGAGGTGAATCACCAGAACGCCGAGGTTGTTTGTCTGCCTCAAAAATCATCTCTTTTATCTCTTCTCCTTTCTCTGCAATCACCATGACAGTAGCTTTCCTATGGTCAATCCACAGCCAGACTTTTGTTTTTATTTATATCTCCTTTGTTAATGAGTTCCACCTAATATGTACTGGGCAAAATTTCGCATTTTCAAATTCTGTATTTTTGATTGGATTAGGCACGGAAGCAAACGATCTTTGACAATAATTTTGCTTGTGCTAATGGGTTTAAGTAAATACACTTCACCCTTGAAGTTCAATTATTATTGGGCAAAGCTTGTTAAAGAACAAGTTGAAGTGATTAATATGGCGATTGTTTTGCCACTCCAATGTAGTTTATTATATTAATATGCTACCCTTTATAATTGGCGAGGGTATCTTTCCTAAGGAATAGTTTTTATAAAAGCAGAGTTGTATTTAATTTGCGGGTCTTAGCAAGTTATTGGTTTAAACCTCTTCCCGCTCGGGCTTGAACCTCAGTTCGCAGTGCGTAAATCTCTGTTTGTAGAGCTTGATAGGTTCGCTATATTTCATAAGCTGTTGCGGCATTTAAACTATATGTCAAAAAACTATAAAACAATGCGTGGGGAGTAGGGGTTGGGCAGGAGAGCTCGCCCTGAATATGCAATGTTTATTTGCGCGACAGCTTACCGCATTTGATGCTTGTGTAAGGTATCAACTATTTAAAAGTAACTTTCGAGCAGATCGGATCGTACTAACCGCCGGTCGTGGTGCGATCGGCAATGAATTTGAATCGATTTCCAAACAACCAGAGAGATTGTGTCAATAGCTTGTGAAGATTCGGACACGATCGCTTTTGCATTAACGCTTTTCATCCATTTGGTGTACAAGTTTGACTCATAATGGAGCGATCGTTCTTGAACACCTCTAAAGTCCCCTTCCCTTGACGATCTCCTTTACCACCAAGCACTTGATATTTATAGTTGCCATTCTTAAACTTATAAACTAGAGACGATCCTGTATCCTCTCTAGTTCCCTTACCCAAACTCAAATTACCTTGAGGACTTGTAGAACGGTAGAGAAGTTCGCCCGAATCATACCTTTTCCAAACATTAACATTGTATCCACCTTGGCACTTCAAACTGAGTACCAAGTCAGCAGTAGAGTCAGCCGAGGCTGGTAAGACGAGATAAGTTGAAACACCAGTCATCAAACCAAGCAGTAATGCAAATCGCTTCAGTAGTGTTTTCATAGTTTCTCTTGTAGTTTTGAGTGTTCGGTTTTCTACCCTCATCTTGACTTTGAGCATTCATTGGCGCGACAAATACCTCATAAGGTACTTGATGGATGAGACTGATACGCCCTAAGTTGTGCTCGTAATTGGGCAATTTCTTGAGCCATATCTAACACCATTGCGGCTCCGACTAAGTTCAGTCCCAAGTCTTGACGCAACCGCTGAATCTGAGCAATTCTAGCAATCTCGCGGGAATGCAGCAGGTCGCCGATTGGTTCGATCACACCTAATTCAACATAAATTTTCACTAGGGTAATTGAAGTTTCAGTTACCGATGCAGCATATTCAAAGGTGTAGAGTTGTTCGCCTTCGGGTGAAACCACAATTTTTGAAAGACTAAAGCTCATAACTTAATTTCCTCTAACTGAGTACGCGGGTTAAAACTCGTATTTGCCTGGATTTTTTCGTAGCATTCTTGCTCGATCGCACTTAAGTCTTTCGGCGTGACAATTTGAAGTTTAGCTAATAAGTCACCTCGTCCTCCTTTTTGCAATGTCCAACCTTTGCCGCGCAGTCTTAATGATTGTCCCGATCGCACTCCTTTAGGCACTTTCATTGTAACGCTACCATCGGGAGTTGGCACTCTGATTTCTGCCCCCAAAACGGCTTCATCGGGGCGAATTGGAATGTCACAAACTATGTCATCACCCTCGAATCGAAAGAAGGAATGGGGCAAAATCTCGATCGTTAAATACAAATCGCCGCGCTGTTGAGAGAATGGACTAGGACGACCTTTACCTTTGATTCTAATTCGACTACCGGGTTTTGCGCCTGCGGGAATGCGGACGTTGATTGTTTCATCGTCAAGTTGTAGCCGTTTCTGGACACCGTGAAATGCTTCCGAAAATGTGAGTGCGATCGCGGCTTCGGTATCCGGCGCGGGCGCTTGAGAACGAAATCCGTCCCCAAAATCATTAAAACCATTGGTCGCAGTTTGATAGTTCTGGGTTCTACGTTTCGATCCACCTTTCATTCCCCCCAGCAAATCGTTGATAAATGAATCAAAGTCGTCGTAGCGATCGAAGTCTTCCGCCGAAACATTAGTTCCTCTAGGAGTTGGCGCTTCAGTGTATCCCGGCTGATTCCAATATTGACCAAAGCGATCGTACTTTTGCCGGTTCTCTGGATCGGAAAGTACCTCATTTGCTTCGTTCAAGTCTTTGAATTTTGCCTCTGCATCTTTATCCCCAGGATTGAGGTCAGGATGGTACTTGCGGGCCAGTTTGCGGTAAGCCCGTTTGATTTCTTCAGGAGTTGCTGTTTTGCTCACTCCCAGAATGGTGTAATAGTCTTTAAAATCCGTTGCCGTTGGCATCACTGACCTCTCAATATGTAATGCTGTTATCTGAAATACTATCTGAAATTCTACTAAAAACGATCGTTCATCTAAACTTAATTTTAATTCAAAAATATGACTTATAAACTAGGTGGGAGTTGTCACTGCTCCAGAAATTCTGGAGCGTGAATTGTTCATTATTTTGTCCTAGTTTTTCCAGAGTCCCTTACTTGTTTTCATCTCTGACTCCGGGGAAAATTTATTGACTGTTAGCTAGACAGAGGCGGGTCAGTTCTCTGATTTTCTTGGTGGTGCAGCCGTCCGAGAGTGCTATCGATCAATCTGGTCAATTTATCGGCAGCCCCGTCCACAGCTTGGTCTAAGGTCGCTGCCTGATGTGTTACCGCGAGGGGTTGGAGTCCTTTGAGGCGGGCTTCGATCATGCAGCGCATATCGTTATCGCCGCCCTTCTTGTCGCTGTTCTCATCGCTCAGGTGAACATCAACGTGAGTGATGCGATCGCCGAATCGGTCTAAGGTATCCTTGATTGTAGATTCGACCTGTTGCGCGATCGCCTCGTTGCCTTCGATATTGCTGTCGGTGTTGATCTGAACTTGCATATCTTTATCCTTTGCTAATATTGACACTCCTCATCGGCGGAGTAATCCTACTCAACTCGACAACTACTGGCTGCTAACGCCATCAGTCATTCGTCCACTCATCTCACTCGGATGAATCCGGTAAAGCGCCATGACTTCTGGGCGGCCCCAGGCATCAATCCAGGTTCGATTAATCGCAGGCGAAAGTGTTGGATTTTCCGCTTTGACAAACTGCATTACGCGATCGAACTCTTGTTTGTCTGTAATGTGTTCGGCTCGCCCCATCACAATAACGCTGCGCCAATGCTGTAGGTTTTGGACATCTTCAACTTGCAAACAGACTTCTGGATTGGCATCCATATACTTAGTCTTCATCCCCACCGTGGTGAAGATATAAATATCTGGGTTGTCGAAATAATAGTGCATAGGCACAACATAGGGATGTCCTTCACTGGCACAACCTAAGTGCCCGTGTCCTACCTTTTCCAAGAGAGCGTGGATCTCTTTTGTACTCATTTCATCAATATCTAACACAGTCATTCTCCTTGACAATTAAGATAGTTTAGCGGGTTCTTTTTCTGCTTCCTGTATAATTTTGGCGGATTGTAACTCAATCGCGGTTCTTACCGATTCTGGAAATACAGGACGATTCTCGGTGTGGGGGCTTTGGAATGTATCTTGAGCTTCAGGTTGTTGACACGCAATCATCGTCTTAACGTGTTCTAATTCATCTTCGCGAACGGCAACAAAGACATCGTAGAGATTCTCGATCTTAGGACGGCGAAATGCTTCAGGATGCGTCGTCTGAAATTCATCGAACATATACAAGTCGCCATCCAGATAGTAGTTAATTGCCACTTGTGGGGCAGGCATTTGTTTGAGTTCTTCACCGTGTTCTTTGAGAAACAGATCGTAGGTGTGGTAGGCGTGTTCTTCGATTTGTTGCATGAAGTTGTAGGCAGCACGGGGGTTGATCGTATAGACCAAAACAATTATCCAGTAATAAATTAATCCTCCGATCCGGGCAAGGTAGCGATCGTACCAATGGTCATTGCCACCGAGGGATTCAGCAATCAGCAGATGGTGCAGTTCATTCCAAGACTCGGCAAAATGTACCTTTAACCAGTCATATTTACGCCACCAGCCCATCGTTTCGTAGAGGTGTAAAACCGAGGTGAAAGCAAAATAGGGTACACGAGCAACGGTTTCCAGTACAAAAAACCGAGCAAAGGCGCGATCGCGACCCCGATAAAAGTTATTCAACAAAGCTTCCAAAAAATTAACGAGCAGTCGAATCATGATGTTTAGTGTCCTAATTTTTTTGAACGATGTCTTGCACGAGCTAGAGTGAATGCGTCTAGGTCAATATTCTCAAACAATCTCTCGATCTTCGAGCGTCAGCACGCCTTGTCCTTCAATCACGTTCAATGTTGCATTTCGAGGATTAGTATGTTCTGCAATGGTCGATTCTGCCGCCAGAGACATCAGCATATAGCGGCAGTTTCCATCTTCTAGCAGAACCTTACTTTTAGTTCCATGCTGGAGATACTCAATGATGTCCGCCCAAGGAATTTTGGTTGTATTCAATGACAGTATGGTTGTAGTCATGGGATTATTCCTTTATTGCATAGAGATTAATGAGAACGACAAAGACACTTATGGATTGAGTGTCTATATTGAATTATGGAAAGACAATTTGGGCGATCGGTGGATGTCCCAGAAAAAGATAGGCAGCCGCTCGCAGCACACTTTCTGAGTAGAGGATTTTTTGAATTTCCAGGCCGCAGGTTTTGCGGTGGCGTTGTCAACTGTAATTTCCCCTTGCAGACCAAAGTTGCTATTGGTTAGATAGTGACGATCGTCATCGTGCATTGCTTCACAGATGAAACTGTAGATGGGATTAAGACCCAAAGTTATGTCGTAATTTTCGGCGGACACCCAGAGATGACCTTGCTAGATATCGGCAAACATCTCTGCGACATTGCTATAGCGATCGTACCATGAAAATTGTAGATTTAGGGGGATACTCTGAAACTCACCCCAGAGACAATCACACTGTTCTGCGAGTGTTGCATCATAAATTTCGGCAGGGTCGCCTTCCAGGTATACTTTGGCAAGTATTTCGACTTTGGAAGCTGTTGTGTTTCCTTGAATAGATGTCATATTATTTATTTCCTGTTTTTTGATAACTCTGATTTCGAGCTTTATTGATTGCTTTCAAATGCTGCCTTTGCTTGCACAAGCCCTTGATACTTTTCTTCGATGACTGTTGGGTATTTAAGGTTCAGTTCTTTTAAATGGATGGAACAGTGAGCTGAACATCAACGTGAGTGATGCGATCGCTGAATCGGCCCAGGCTCTCTTCCACTACACCACTAACCTGAGTAGCTAGTGCTTCTTGACCGTGCGAATTTCTCCTGTGATACCCGCCACGTAATTTATCCGTGAAATCGGGAGTATCTGGAATCGAAAATCCTCAAGAAAGAGAATTTATCCGTGAAATCAATCGGGAGCATCTGGAATCTAAAATCTCAAATCGAATGACCTTCGATGTTATGGCTGGTATGGATTTGGATTTGCAGGATGTTCTCCTGTTGTAATTGTGATTGGCTTCATATCTAGATGGAATGACCGAATAATTACTAGGGCGTCGGTTCAGTAAAAAGAGTTGACAGAACCAGACAACTATGATAAGTGAAGTAAGAACCCGGTTAAATTCTAACAAGTTTTGAGAAGAAACCTTATGCGTCCTCCTACATGGGCTCCTCCTGTTGAACTATCAGCCTCAGAAGAGGTGATTATCAAGGGTATCATTCATAGCAAAACTATTTACATTTCTCAGGCTCAATCGTCTCGATATATTTAATGATGAGTTCCAAGAAGAACTCGCTACAATTTTCAAAAACAGTACAGTTGGGTATAGTCCAGTACCCCCAGCACAACTTGCTTTGGCGACTATTCTTCAAGCGTACCTAGGAATTTCTGATGATGAAGTGATTGAAGAAATGAGTCGTGGATAAACGCTGGCAGTTAGTTTTGGATTGTTTGGAGTGCAAAAAAACTCCATTCTGTAAAGCCACCTTGGTGAGATTCAAAAAGGCTTTAATCAAAAAGGAACTTGACCAGCGTTTAATTGACCGGACTGTAGAAATCGCTAAAGAAAAAGGTGGATTTGGCTCATCTCAACTAAGAGTGGCATTAGATGCCTCTCCGTTATGGGGAGCAGCTAAAGTAGAAGATACCTATAACCTATTGGGTCATGCTCTTCGTAAGGCCGTGAGTGTGATAGCTGCCCAGCAGGGGAGGGGGCTGGCAGAAATTGCGGATGAATTGGGTACTTCAATTGTTAGTGGTTCCAGCTTGAAAACTGCATTAGACTTAAACTGGGATGACCCAAGAGAGCGTCAAAACGCGCTTTCAATTATCCTAAGCAGCTTAAATTCCGTAGAGGAATGGATGCAATCTCAGTCTGAGCATGATGAATTTGAAGTACCACAATCGACTCTAGTTGTTGCGCGAGTCATTGAATTTCAAAATGTAACCTTAGACTCTCTCTTGAGTTCCTATTCTCAGTAAAGGGGTGGCAAAAGACCGGCGCATTTCTATTGAATACCCCGATATGCGACATGGAAGGAAAAGCAGCTCTCAGAAAATAAATGGATATAAACGCCACGTTCTCAAAGATTTAGATATAGGCGTAATTCGGGCTGTGGCTTTGACGAAAGCGAATACTCCCGAATCTGCTGCTACAGTTGACATTTCCAGAGAATTAAAATTCCCACATACTCAGCTATCTGAGTTACATATTGACCGCGCTTATTTATCTAGTCACTGGGTGACTGAGCGCTCTGAAAACTTAAAGATATTTTGTAAGTCGTGGCCGGTTATAAATTTTGGTCGTTTTGATAAAAATGCTTTTTTTTTGATTGGGATCGTCATTGAATTAGCTGTCCCAATCAAGTAAGTATCCCCTTGGAAGTGGGAAAAGTTGTTCATTTTCCTCAGCATGAATGTGCAATTTGTTCAAAGAGAGAAAGCTGCACGGAGAGAAAGCTGCACGAACAGTCAAAAAGGACGGAGTGTATCGATTCATTCTGATGAATCGTTAATGCAAGAGTTACGCGCAGGTCAATCCACTGCTATTGGTCGCGCTCAACTCAGACAACGCACTAAAGTTGAACAGGCTCTGGCTCATATTGGTCATTGGCAGGGGAACCGTGCCCGTTATATTGGACTGCGTAAAAATCTCTTCGATCTCCGCCGAGTGGCTGTTGTCCATAACCTTCATGTCGTTGCTCGAATGGATCGGGTTCTGCTCTCCTGAACGGGAGTGCAGAGCAGAACTTATTGACAAGCTAACTACATACACTCTCCTTTTTTGTCAACTCCTGATACTGTACCGACGCCCTAGCACTTGGGGCGGCGCTAAGATGAATGATTGCCATGCTGGATCTTGGCTCAAAGGCGGCTTGGCAGAATCTTTTTTAATTTGGACACGAACAAACGGTTTTATGTCAACTCTGAATCTAAGTTTTCAGTTTTGGGTGTGAACAGAAGATACAGGCAAGGAATAATCACCAACGCAATCAGCGTCGCGGCAAGCAAGCCGAAGATAATGGCACCACACAACGGCATCCAGGTTGGATCGCTTAACGCGAGCGGAATCAATCCAATGATGGTAGTGATGCTAGTTGTAAGAACCGGACGGAGACGATCGGCAGCGCCTCGTGCGGCTGCTTGTTTGACCTTCATCCCGTCTTGCTGATAGCTATTCATCGTATCGACCATGACGATCGCATCATTTACCACAATTCCAACCAGCGCAATCACGCCGATAAAAGCAGTAAACGAAAACGGAATGCCCACAAGAAAGAAGCCGCCAACGGTGCCAATGAGAGCAAATGGAATTGCCAGTAGAATGATAAACGGCTGTCGAAATGAGCCGAGTTGCAGTACCAATACAGCAAAGACTAAGAAAACAGCAATTCCCAACGCTTGACCGGCTGAACCGAAAGTTTCTGCTTGATCTGCGGTTTCGCCCCCAAAGCTGTAGTTATAGCCCTGTGACCACGATCGCTTCATTTCTTGTAGCTTCGGTTCCAAATCTGCCAGAATCTCACCGACTGTACGATTTTCGTTCTTCGCCAGCACGGTTGCTGTCCGTTGTCCGCCGCGTCGCGTGACTAAAAGCGGTGCTTCTGCCTGAACTGTATCTACAACCGCCCCGGCTGGAATCACTTGCTTATCCGAGTTGTTGGTAAAGAATCGGACTGCAAGCAGTTCATCGCGGCGGGTGGGGCCACCGACTCTGCCGTTTCGAGATGCCCAAGCGGTACTGAGACGGATTTCTAGGTCTTCTTGATTGCCGCCGATCGCATAGTCTCCCACATCAATCGATCGGGTGTAATACTGTGCCTGCGATGCCAGTTCGTCTTCACTCAGGTTGTAGAACGAAAGCGCCTCACGTTTGGGAATCAGTCTGAGATCTTGTTCTAGAGCGCCTAAGTTATCGCGCACGTCGGTTGTACCCGCAACTTGCCTCAGTGCCATCTGCACTTCTTGGGAGACTTGCCGCAGTTCGCTCAGATCGCTACCCGTAATCTCGATCTGAATCGGGTCGCCACTTTGCCCCGATTGTTGAGCATTAAGAACCAGCGTTGCACCGGGATATTGGCGAATTGCGGTTTGTAGCTGATTGCGGAGTGTATCCAGATATTCAAACGAGATTCGATCGCGCTTGTCTTTCGGCACGAGGATGCCTGAAAATCCGAGCAGGTAGCTGCCTTCACCCGGCTGTAGTTCGCCAGAAGCGACTAAATTACTGCGTTGCCCCACATACTTAATGACGCTCTCAATGTTCTGCTTTTCGCGCAGTATTTTACCAAAGTCATCGGCAACTCGTTGAGAGACATCCAGCGTGGTTGTGGGGGGCATCTCGATATTGACGCTAAAGTTGCGCTGGTCGCTTTGGGGAAAGAACTCGATCGGAATACGGCTGAACGTTGACATGACGCAGAAGAAAACAACGATCGTCCCTATCACCCACATCCAAGCAATCTTTTTATTTTTAACGGTGTGATTGATGCTCCAGCGCGCCCAGCGATCGGAAGCGACTTCGCTCATGCGATCGACGCGAGATTTCTTTTCAACGCCTTTGACATTGCCCAACAGATAGCGAGAGAGGGGAACATCAATTAGAATCGCGATCGTAAAACTCAAGATCAAGCAAATAATTGCTGTATAAGGCAGCAGTTGAATAAACTTGCCTAACGTACCGCTAATGGTTAAGAGAGGGAACAATGCCAAAATTGTCGTTAGCTGTCCCGAAAAAGCAGCAGGCGCATAGGTTTTGACGGTCTTCAAAGCGGCTCGATCGAAGCTCAAACCTTGAGCAAAGATGAACTCGTGCATCCCTTCCATCATCAGGATGAACACATCAACTAGAATGCCCAATGCCAGCACCATCCCAATCAGCACCATGTTGTTTAGCGTTTGTCCGGTTAGCCACAGGACTGCTAATGTTCCTAAAAACGTCAAGGGAATCGAAAGTCCAGCAATCAAAGCTTCACGCCAGGACAGAGCGACGAATAGAATGGCAAACACTGCTGCCATTGACTGCAACGCATTGGTAAATAAATTGCCCAACTGTTCCCAAATAATGTCTGCTTCGTTAGCGATAATGCTGTACTCTAATCCGCTCACCCAAACATTGGGATCTTTCTTAATTTGCTCCATTGCAGCGAGAACGCGATCGATTACCTCGATCGAATCCTGTCCCGGCACTTTTTTGATGCCGACGCTAACAACAGGCTGATAGTCTTTGCCCTCTGTGCTGATGAAGGCGCGGGTTTGTTCTTGCTCTAGTTCTCGATCGACCGTGGCAAGTTCTTCGAGGCGTACCACTCGTCCTTCTAGCCGCGTGATGGGAAGTTCCCGCAAATCTTTGAGATCCCGAAATCGACCATAAAAGCGCACTTGCGACCCGATCGCATCACTTTCGATCGCGGCTAAGGGTACATCTCGATTCGCATTGCGAATTTCAGTCGCAACCGTGGTGGGTGAAATGCCCAGATTCGCCAAGCGAAACGGGTCCATCTGAATACTGACTACCTCTTCACGAGCACCGCCGAGATTGACTTCGCTCACTCCTGCCACTCGTTCTAAACGATCTTGAATCGCTTTAGCCGCTTGAGAAATTACCGTCGGGTCAATGTTGCCGAACAGTGCCAGCGTCAGAATTGGGGCATCATTCACCGAAGACTGCCTGACTACAGGCTGCTCGGCGTTCGCGGGGAGTTCTGCTTCTGCTTGAGAAACGGCTTGGCGTAATTCCTGGACTGCCTTGTCTGGATCGGCTTGTGAGTTGAACTCCACACTGATGACAGAGTAGCCCGTATAGGAAGCACTCTGAATTTTGCTGACGTTTTCGACCGAAGTGATTTCGGTTTCTATTTTGCTCGTAACCTGTTGCTCGATCGTTTGAGGATCGGCACCGCCCCAGGTCGTCGTCACGCTGGCAACCGCGATATCGATATCAGGGTTGGACTGCTTCGTCATGGAGAAATAGCCTAACACGCCACCGACCACCATCAGCAGACTGAGTAAAATGGCAAAAATCGTGTTGAGAATAAAAAATCGAGCCACACCGGAAGGCTTTTTGGAGGTGGGAGGTTGAGGATCGCTCTGAGGCTGATGACCGTTTGGGTCAGCGCGATCGACCTCTGATAAAGGTTTGAGTTCGCTCATGACTACTTTTGATTCCCTTCAACGACCTGAACTGACGCGCCGTTAACGAGGCGATTTTGTCCCTCAGTGACTACTAAATCTCCGGCTGCAACCCCTTCTTTAATTTCTTGCTCAGCAATTCCGGTAATGCCTAGCTCGACCTGTCGCTGTTCGACCACCCCCTTTTGAGCGACAACAAACACGTAGGGAACCCGATCGCGCCGCACGATCGCATTTAGGGGAACAACAACAGCATCAGAATTTTCTGCGATCGCAATCCACGTTAAGACCTGTTCGCCATGCCGTACAGCATTGGTTGTCGTCGGATTCAGCCGAATTTTGGCTTCGATCGCGCGTCCACCCGGACTAATTGCCGGATTTACTGCAAAGACTTCACCCTTGGCGCGGGCATTCGCCGTTAGAGCTTCGCTACCGCTAGTTTGGGGTGAAGCCGTCGCCAGGGCGGATTTTGAAGCCACGAGAGCCTCTTGCCCCGATCGTACTCGTTCGCCATTCGTCCCCGGCAACTCAACCTGCACTTCGTAGCGGTTCGGATCGATGATCACCATTGGAATCCGCTCTAAGATACCCTGATAGTCGCCGCCAAGTTGAGAGCTGACAGATTGCGGCGTAAAATATTCCCCTTCTGAGATGTTGAGGTAGGCAACAATGCCATCGAAAGGAGCCACAATGCTGGCTTTTTCAAGGGCAACTTTGGTTTGCCAAAGGCTGGCTCGGGCGGTCTTAATGCTAGATTGCTTTGCCTGCGCCTGTTTTCGTGCCGCGCTCACCTGTGCCTGTGCCGATAACACCTGTTGCTGTGCCGATTCTATCCCCGCACGCGCCGTTTGAATCTGGGTTTCAGCTTCAGTCAAGGTGTTTCGGCGTTGGTCAAGCTCTATTTGAGGGGCAGCCCCTTGATTGACCAAATAGCTGTAGCGATCGACATTCGTTGCTGCGAGCTTGCGACCGGATTGTGCATTTCGCAGTCGCGCTTGCGCTTCCTGTACCTGAGTGCGGGCTTGCGCGACTTGTGCCTGAACTCCTGCAATGTCTGCCATTGCCGCCGCTTGCTGTTGCTGTGCTTCCGAAACAGCAGCTTCGGCTTGACGCACATCTGCGACTAAGTTGCGATCGTCCACACGGGCAAGCAGTTCGCCCTTCGTGACGGGATCGCCTTCGCGGAGTCTGCGTCCATCCCGATTCGCAATGTACGTGACATCGCCTTCGGTGTTAAACGTCATGTGCTGATATTTGACGGCTGTGACAGTTCCTTCACTAGAAATCCAAGCGCGAATGGGTTCTTGTTTTGCGGCAACGGTTCGCACCGATAACGCCGCCGTTTCGGTGACGGCGGCAGGTTCATTGCCTCGAAAACGAGCGACTGTAACTCCTCCGATCGCCACGACGAATCCCAGCACTGGCAGCAGCCACCAGTATTTTGCGATCGCCGATTTCTTTTTCTGGGAAGGGAGTTCAGTTTTAGCAGTTCGATCGAGGCTTCCGATCGTGTCTGAAGCGAGTTCAGCAGGTTTCTGCTCGACAGTCACGATCGTGACTTCAGGCCCAGATGAGCTTGGAGGTGATGGAATAGGAGGTTTATCTTGGAAGGTCATGAGGTAGATACCAGAGGATGAATGGAAAACGAATTGTTAAAAAATCTGTTAGTTTGGTATGGCTTGTTTGTCGTTTGGAAGGATTACTTTAATATTTCAGTAATCAAAAAGTATTAACGCTTAGTGTTAGATGAACGCCCCATTCCGTGTTCTAATACGCGAATCAAGTCATCAAAAACTCGTTCAACGACCTGCATATTCAACTCAGGCACTCCAGCTTCCGTCAGTTGCTCTGAGTTCAAGCTCAGTCGTTGAGGAATGAAGTCCCGCAAGCCGTCTGCCAGCGCACTGATGATGAAGGCAGCAAAATCTGGATCGATACCAGGATCGATATCTCCTCGATCGATTCCTTGCTTTACCAGGCGGTGAACGTACATCAGAGAAACGGATTGAGTTCGCTTTAACACTTCATCTCGGAAGGGCACATCGCCATAAACGGCACGATTGATAATTTGACTCAAGGCTGGGTGAGACAAGTCAAACTGAGCGCTTTCTCGAAATAGCCAGCGCAAGTAAGGAAAGAATTCCATCTCCAATTCCGGAGGCTTGGCCTGTTGCAGAAAGTCAATCTTCTGCTGGTGGGCGAGATCGACTAGGTATAGATAGAGGTCTTTCTTATCCTCAAAGTATTGATAGAAGCTGCCTTTGGCAATCTTTGCCTGCTTCACGATGTTGGAAATGGAGGCAATTTTATAGTCGTGGCTAGCGAATTGGGCGATCGCCAACTTCACAATGGTTTGGCGCTTCGCTTCAGGTAAATTAAAAAAAGTTTGGGTTGGCATTAGCAGCAACAACAAAGGTTTTTTGTGACCAATCGGTCATGTGACCGATTGGTCATAGTTTAGAGCAAAACCTTCACGCTGTCAAATCAAGCGGCGGGCGATCGACTGATACCAATTTCATGAAGTGCCGCTACAAATACGAGTTCTGCTTTATAAAGTTCGATGTCTAAAACAAAAATACTAGCTGCAGCACTGGTTTATGAAATTAATATTAGATACTTCTCATTGCTTGAAAATTTTGTTGTGATGAGTCTTTCAGTCGGTTTCAACTGAGATGTTGCGTGGCAAAAACCGGGTTTATGACCGCAGATTTAGGATCGCAACCTATATTTTTTGTTCAGAAACCCGGTTTTTAAGAGTTTCACGGGTGCTCTTATGTCGGTTTGAGATGTTGCGTGGCAAAAACCGGGTTTATGACCGCAGATTTAGCCTCACAACCTATATTTCTCGTTCAGAAACCCGGTTTTTAAGAGTTTCGCGACACGGTGCTCTTATGTCGGTTTCAACTGAGATGTTGCGTGGCAAAAACCGGGTTTATGACCGCAGATTTAGGATCGCAACCTATATTTCTCGTTCAGAAACCCGGTTTTTAAGAGTTTCGCGACACGGTGCTCTTATGTCGGTTTCAACTGAGATGTTGCGTGGCAAAAACCGGGTTTATGACCGCAGATTTAGGATCGCACCTATATTTCTCGTTCAGAAACCCGGTTTTTAAGAGTTTCGCGACACGGTGGCAAAAACCGGGTTTCTGACCGCAGATTTAGCCTCACAACCTATATTTCTCGTTCAGAAACCCGGTTTTTAAGAGTTTCGCGACACGGTGCTCTTCTGTCGGTTTCAACTGAGATGTTGCGTGGCAAAAACCGGGTTTCTGACCGCAGATTTAGGATCGCAACCTATATTTCTCGTTCATAAACCCGGTTTTTAAGAGTTTCGCGACACGGTGCTCTTCTGTCGGTTTCAACTGAGATGTTGCGTGGCAAAAACCGGGTTTCTGACCGCAGATTTAGCCTCACAACCTATATTTCTCGTTCATAAACCCGGTTTTTAAGAGTTTCGCGACACGGTGCTCTTCTGTCGGTTTCAACTGAGATATTGCACGGGGGCAAAAACCGGGTTTCTGACCGCAGATTTAGCCTCACAACCTATATTTCTCGTTCATAAACCCGGTTTTTAAGAGTTTCGCGAAGGGTGCTCTTCTGTCGGTTTCAACCGAATGCAAGCTCTCTCGACGGGGGTTGAAACGAACGGCGGACTTTTGGGTCGGCGCGAGAATTTTCGCTAAACTACCGATACTAATTTCACAAAGTGCCGATACAAATGCAAATTTTGCTTTATAAATTTCGATGTCTAAAACCAAAAGACTAACTGTAGCACTGGTTTATGAAATCGGTATAAGTCCTGTCCCATTTACTAAGCAGATATGTTTACTATGTTGCAAGAAAAATGTCTCAAGCCGTGGACTGTAGTTCGATCGCTCCCGAATGTGGAAAAGGTGGTTTTGGGTCAGTTTCGCCCTGGGGTAGGATGCAGGCGGTAACTGGCAAATTCTCAAACGCATGATTCCGGTCGATCGGTTGAATGTTGTTTTAGATCCGGTAGTTCCAGCGTAATGTCGCTGCTAAATTGATGTGCTGCGATCGCCCGATCGGGCGATCGCCAATTAAATTACTGTGCTAGAGTGTGGCGAATTTCAGTAACTTGGTCGGCAACATCCAAAAATGCGGCCGGCATCGAAGGCCCTGTCAAAATAATATCCAAATCCTGGGGTTTGCTATCAATTAATGCCAGCACTTCTGCTTCAGGAATTAAGCCTAAATTCACCGCTAAACTCAACTCGTCGAGAATAACTAAGGCGTAACGGCCCTGGCGCACGGTATTTTGAACGTACTCCCACAATTGTTTGACCGATCGCATTTCGATCTCATCTAAATCTGCCTTGTCAATGCAGCGGGGCAAATCGCACCGCACCCAATCTAAATTCTGCCCCAACCGCACGGGATGTTGATGCCCTTGATTGATTCCCCCTTTGAGGAACTGTACCGCCAACACGGGCGATCCCTGTCCTGCGATTCTGAGAGCTCCAGCCATGACACTGGTAAAAAAGCAGCGGTGCGGGCCTGTAAAAACTTGCACCAGCCCTTCAACTGTGTGGGGCAAGCTGTGGGTTAAATTGATTGTAGGGGTTTGTAACTGAGCAACCATAGGGCAATTTCAATTAGTAACTAAGTCTTGACGGCGGCTCCGGTCTTGGGATCGATCGAGCCTGCTTAACAATATATAGTGTACTTGGCCGATCGCACATCGGATCGAACGCTAAATGTACAATTAGTCAAAAGCTAGTGGCAGTCGCAGCCGCAGTCGTTTGTGAGCTTTTTTCAACTCGATCGATCGCTGACGCACAAACAGGTTTTTTGCTCAACTACGGCCGGGATCGCCAGAGGGATACGGTTATAGGGCGAAAAACCCGGTCGGTGGCAGTTTTGGTGAGTCTAGGATTGTCAAAAAAAGGTAAACATCGCGTAGAATTTGAATGTCGCGGCACTAGGAGCAAGCAGTGTGAGATTGGTGATTCTGGGAGGGCCAGGAGCGGGAAAGGGAACTCAGGCACAACAACTGTGCAGCAATTTGAGCATCCCTTTGCTGGCATTAGGGGACATTCTGCGGGCCGAAATCGCAGCTAAAACAGACTTGGGCAAGTTGGCGGTGCCTTATGTGGAATCGGGCGATTTAGTTCCTGATGAAATTTTGATTAAGTTTATCGGCCGCCGGCTGTTGCTGTGGGATGTCTTTAATGGCTGGGTGTTGGAGGGCTATCCGCGAACGGCTTTTCAAGCTGAGGAGTTGGATTTTTTATTAGATGGTTTGGCGCAAGAGCTAGATTGGGCAGTTTGGCTGAGGGTGCCCAATGAGGTTTTGTTGAGCCGATCGATCGAGCGCGATCGCTCGGACGACGAGCCAGAAATTTTACAGCGCCGGCTCGATTTGTTCGAGGAACGCACTATTCCTATTTTAGAGTATTACGAATATCGCCACAAACTGTTAACTGTCAACGGCGACCAATCGCCCGAACAAGTGCAGCAAGATATTCTAAAAATTGTCAGCAGTCAGTAGTCAGTAGTCAGCAGTCAGCAGTCAGCAGTCAGCAGTCAGCAGTCAGCAGTCAGCAGTCAGCAGTCAGTAGTCAGTAGTCAGCAGTCAGTAGTCAGTAGTCAGTAGTCAGTAGTCAGCAGTCAGCAGTCAGCAGTCAGCAGTCAGCAGTCAGTAGTCAGTAGTCAGTAGTCAGTAGTCAGTAGTCAGCAGTCAGTAGTCAGCAGTCAATAGTCAGTAGTCAGTAGTCAGTAGTCAGTAGTCAGCAGTCAATAGTCAGTAGTCAGCAGTCAGTAGTCAGTAGTCAGTAGTCAGTAGTCAGTAGTCAGTAGTCAGTAGCTGTTATTTTTTGATTGTTACCAATAACAAGTAACGAATAACAAATAACAAATAACAAATAACAAACAACAAATAACAAACAACCAACAACAAATAACAAACAACAAATAACAAACAACAAATAACAAACAACCAACAACAAATAACAAATAACAAATAACTTATGTCCACAAAACGTGCAGATGGCAGACAGCCAAATCAACTTCGTCCGATTAGTTTCGATCGCGAATTTACGAAATTTGCCAGCGCCTCGGTGCTCGCAAAAAGCGGCGATACTCAGGTACTGTGCAGCGTTACAATCAAGCCGGGAGTGCCTAGGTTTCTGGAGAATACCGGAAAAGGCTGGCTGACTGCGGAGTACCGGATGTTACCGGGTTCTACGCCGCAGCGGCAAGAACGGGAATTTATGAAGTTATCGGGACGCACTCAAGAGATTCAGCGGTTGATTGGCCGCAGTTTGCGATCGTGCTTGGATATGCAGCTTTTGGGCGAACGCACGATACTTGTCGATGCGGATGTTTTGCAAGCTGATGCGGGGACTCGCACGACTTCAATTAATGGCGGGTTTGTGGCTGTGGCTGATGCTTTGAATAAGTTGGTGCAAAAAGGTGATTTGGGGCAGTCTCCTTTAATTCGCCAAGTGGCGGCCGTGTCTGTGGGACTTTGGGAAAATGAGCTATTTTTAGATTTGAATTATCTTGAAGACGTGGCGGCAGAAATTGATTGTAATGTGGTAATGAATGGAGATTTGAATATCATCGAAATTCAGGGAACTGCGGAAGAGGGAAGTTTTAGTCGCAGTCAGTTAAATCAAATTTTGGATTTGGCAGAAACTGGGATTCAGGAATTGTTGGAGGCTCAGCGGCAAGCTTTTTAACTTGGTTAATTTTAACCTCGTGATTGCCGACATTAATCATTCATTCATCCCGATCGAACTCAGCTAAGATGTTACGAATCTCATTAGGACTAATATCTTCTCTGTCTGATTTAGCATAAATTGTTAATAGCAGTAGGCTAGTCGGTGATTCAACTTGATAGATCAGTCGATAACCAGCGCTTTTCCCTTTTTGGATATTGCTATTTCTGACTCTCACCTTCAAGATGACATAATTTTCACCCATTCCGGGGATGCGATCGCCAGTAAAATTACCCCCTTGGAATTGTTCAATAATTGGCTGAGTATCTAACCTGATATTGCGATATTTTTTTGATAATTCACGCAAATTCCGTTTGTACTCAGGCGTTAAATCAATCTGTACGAAAGGCATTTCATTCGACATCTATTCCCTCCCACATTTCCGAAAGGGGGATGCGCTGTCCGGCTTTTGCTTGCTGTAATGCTCTCCTGAGACTTGCTTTCACTTCGGCAATGGGAGTATCATCAGGATCGATTTCGGTTTCCTCTGTTACTTCGGGAAAAAGTACGATCACTCGCACGCGGCTGGGAGGGAAGTCTTCGATCGCGCGATCGAGAAATAATTGACCTTTTTCATCCAGGGTTCCCGTTACTTCAACAGCTTTCATCTGTTTCTCCTGAAGGTATTTCTTACCAATTATATCACTTCATATAAGGGTTTAACAAAGTTGATAGTTTAGAGCGATCGCCCTTCATCAATCCCCGCGCAGGAAAGCCAATCTTCCTGTTATCCTAGAAACAGACTTCATTACCCGATCGCAATTATGGTTGCCTTACCCGATCGCCCATCGATCGGCGCAGAAGAATACCTGACTTGGGAACCCACCCAAGAAGAACGCTACGAATATTGGGATGGCGAAGTAGTCGCCATTAGCGGTGCAACCCGCGATCGCAATCGGATTTGCGTCAACTTCTTCAAGCTATTAGATCGTAGCCTTAATCTGCCCTACGAAATTTACATCTTAGCTGTGAAACTACGAGTAGAATTAGGGCAAGATTATTTTTATTCTGATGTTATGGTAACTTGCGACGAGCGCGATAACGATCCGCAATTAGTGCAATTTCCTTCCTTGATTGTCGAAGTTTGATCGCCCTCCACAGAAGCAGCGGATCGCGGCACCAAATTTGCTAAATACCGACAATTTTCCACGCTGCAAGAGTATGTTTTAGTGCAAGTTCAACAGCCCGGAGTAGAACTGTTTCGGCGCAATCAACAGAGTCAGTGGGTGCTCTCGGAGTATGGTTTGGGCGATTCTTTGCTACTTGAATCGGTGGGTGTGGAAATTGCGATCGCAGATTTATACCGCCAAGTACAATTTTCTTAGTCCGCAGAGGCAGACATTGTTTGTATAGAAGCAAATTCCATTCGTCATTTCTTTCTTTCTTTCTTTCTTTCTTTCTTTCTTTCTTTCTTTCTTAGTCCGCGCACCATCCGGACATTGTTTGTGTAGCCGCGAATTCCATTCGCCCGGTATCCAACGGAAATTCACCCACTATTCACCCACTATTCACCCACTATTCACCCAATATTGGCCGGATAATTCACCCAATATTCACCCACTATTCCCCCTTTCTTTCTCTACACAACTTGCCGCGGGGCGATCGGAATCTCAATCACAAACTCCGTACCCTCTCCCGGTGCAGAAACGCAAGTCAAATTTCCGCCGTGAGAACTAACAACAATCGAGTGAGAAATAGACAGCCCCAAACCAGTACCAGAGCCCACCGCCTTAGTAGTAAAAAACGGATCGAATATCTTGTGCAGCACCTCAGTGCTCATCCCCGGGCCGCTGTCAGCAATTTTAATTATTGCCGAATTCCTGTCTGTCACCTCCGTAGAAATTGTAATAGCAGGCTCTTTCTCAGAGCTTTTCGGGCAATCCCTCGCCAAGAGGAGCGCATCTATCGCATTTGTCAAAATATTCATAAATACCTGATTCAACTGCGACGCATAACAAGTAATTAACGGCAGTTGGCTGTAATTTTTAATCACCTCAATTCCCAAACGTCCGCCCTCTTTCCTCAAGCGCGGTTGCAACAGCATCACCGTACTGTCAATACCTTCATGGATATCAACCGACTTCATTTGTGCTTCGTCGAGGCGCGAGAAATTCCGCAAGCTCAACACAATATCCCGGATTCTTTCCGCTCCCACTTTCATCGAATCCAGCAGCTTTTGCAAATCTTCGCTCAAAAATTCCAGTTCAATTGTTTCTATTTCCTCCAGGATTTCATCAGCCGGTTCGGGATAGTTCTGCTGGTAAAGCTGGATTAATTTCAGCAAATCTTTCACGTATTCGCTAGCCGGATTTAGATTGCCGTAGATGAAACTTACAGGATTATTAATTTCGTGAGCTACGCCAGCAACCATTTGCCCCAAACTAGACATCTTTTCAGTTTGAATTAATTGAGCTTGAGTGAGTTTTAGCTCGCGCAAAGTTTGTTCTAAACGCTCGTTCTTTTCATTTAACTCCTGCGTCCGCTCTTGCACTTTCTGCTCCACCGAATTGTAAAGCAGGGCATTGTCTAAAGAAATTGCAACTTGAGAAGAAAGCAGTCTTAAAACTTCCAATCTGTGGGCATTAAACGCTCCAATAGTCAAGTTATTTTCTAGATAAAGAATGCCGATTAATTTGCGCTGATTGATTATCGGCGTACACAAAAGAGATTTGAGCTGGTGTTTTGCCACGTAAGGATCTGCCGTAAATCGCCCCTCAGCCGCCGCATTGCTCAACACCACATCCGAGCGAGTTCTTTCCACAAAATTAATCACCGTCACAGGTAAATCCTGAGATTCTTCAACAGGCGTAAATTGCAGCACCGCTACATCTTCAGCAACTACTGACGCTCTCGCTGAAATTAACAGTTTTTCATCTCTAACTAAGATTAAAAAACCGGATTGTGCGCCCGCATTTTCCAGCGATATTCTCATCAAAGAAGCCAGCAACTTGTCTAAGACAATTTCGCTGGAAATCGCCAGAGATGCTTTCATTACAGTTGCCAAATCCAGCACTCTCGCATCGCTGCCAGTCGAAGTATGAATAGTTGTTGTAGTTTGACTGTTGTTAAAACTTCCGTGGAGCGGGGTCATTTCTCGCAACTGCGGATACTTCTGTTCTAAATCTTCAACTTTGCGGACAGCGCCCCAGCGCAAGTAGCAGGAGTGAGCTTCGCGCAAATGAATTTTGGCATATTGATACTTACCTTTACTCAACCAAAACTTGGCTGCTAGTTCATTCGCCAGCGCTTCATTTTGGACAAACTCGCTGTCTTGGGCTAAATTGATAGAAACATCGTAAAGTTCTACAGCTTCTGAATCTTTCTTGGAAATTCTAGCTATTTCGGCTTGTACTAACAAATACTTGTGCAAAAAATTTTCGCGACAGTTGTCAGCCCAAATTTTCATCTGTTTTTGATTGGCTTCTAACTTTTTCAAGTATTGTTTTTGCTTTTCTTTTGAAACATTGGGAAAAACTGCGGCTAAAACTAGAGAAAAGAAAAAGTTCCATTCGGTAGCGGGTATTGCTGCAGTAATAAAAGATAGCTGCTTTTCTACTTCCAAAGCTAGTTGCAGCGCTTCGTTGAAGTTGCCGTACCAGTACATTACCTGGCATTTGCGAATCTGATAAAGGCAAAGCGAGTACAAATTTTGATGGGCTTTACAGTTGTGTACGTATTCAGCTTCGCTGATATCTTCGCTTTCAAATACAAACTTTTCAGGAGTGAGTTGGCTCAAGTTGCGGAGGATTAACTCTACCCCTAATAATGTATCGGTTACGAGCTGATTTTTGG
The DNA here is from genome assembly GCF_015207285.1 of Tychonema sp. LEGE 07203. Lineage (GTDB taxonomy): Bacteria > Cyanobacteriota > Cyanobacteriia > Cyanobacteriales > Microcoleaceae > Microcoleus. The sequence goes on from NZ_JADEXD010000009.1 coordinate 43,198, forward strand.
TTTTTTGGCTGAACTGCAAATACCTGCTGGTGTCTGCTAGAATTAGCGAAATTTCTTTGCCTTGAAAAAAGTAATTGGCTATGCGGTTGGACAGAATATAACCGGCGTATTCTAAATCTCCTGATTCTAAGGCAGCTTGATATCCTTCATTGCTGATTGCGTGGGAATCTTTGATATGGTTGAACCAGTAATAAAAAAGACTTACCAGGGACGAACAAGCTCTGCATTTCAAGCCGATGTTTCCGGATTTTTCGCTCAAGTTCAGCGACAGCATGGCAAATTGATAAGCTTCTTTGTACTCTCCCGAAACAGCGTTTAAGAACATACCGTAGCCGGCGTAGCAGAGAGATGCTTCGGGAACTAAACCGTAGGTGAGAGAGAGATTGACTCCTTTTAGTACGCTGACTTTCCACAATTCTGGATTGTTGAGGTAAGCGGATGTTAATAAGTTTGTGATTAATTTGACGGCAACTTTTTTGTCTGGTACTGTCATTTCTGGTGCGTCAATCAAGGAAGCTATTTCTATTCCTGCTAAACTTTTTTTGGCGGCGGCAAATTCTTCGGAGATGACTTTGTTCAGCCCGTCTAACGGCAAGTCAATTCCCAGCAAGTTCAAAGCTTGGATTCCGGCTTTAACGGCTTCTTCGTACTTGGCTCGGAGGGTGTACTGCACGATCAGCAGGTTGTAAATTTCTACCTTTTCTAAGGGCGATCGCGCTTTTTCCAAAGTTATGTTGATAAATTCTTCTGAATGCTCGAAATAGCCGTTTAGATACTCAACATTTGCCCGCTCCATGTGCAGAGCAAAGGCTAAGTCGTAGTGGAAATCCCAAATATCGTCCGTCAAACCGTCCATACCTGCGGTCAAATACTGCAAGGCTGCAACATAAGCGGTGGCATCTTTGGCTCTGCGGGCGGCATCTAAATTCAGCGTTGCCAGTTCAATTAGTTCTCGTTCGTCTCTAATTAGCGATCGAGCTACATTCAAGTGATCGACTAATTCAAAAATTCTGTCAGCGCGATACTCAGCCGGAGTGTTTTCGAGGATTTGCCTGCCTATTTTCAGGTGAACTGCCTTTTTTTGCGAGTCGTCGATCAGAGCGTAAGCGGCTTGCTGCACGCGATCGTGCAAAAATTTATAATTGAGAATTAACAGCGGAAACATCACGTAATCTAGGGACTTGCTTTCCAATTCCGAAGTTGGCAGGATCAGCCCCGACTTGATTGCCGGCAGTAACTGCGAAAAAGTTTCCGACGCTTCTTTCTCATTAATTAAAGAAAGAGTATTTAAATCAAATTCGTTGCCCAAACAAGCCACCAAACGCAAAACCTGCTGCGTTGGAGTCGGCAGTTTTCTCAATTTTTGTACCATCAAATCTACTACATTGTCAGTGATAGCGCACTGCTCAATTTGAGTCATATCCCAATGCCAGCCGCCCTTGCTACCCGACTGTGGCGGGTGAAAAACCAGCAGATTTTCTTGATACAATGTTTGGAGAAATTGATTGACAAAAAAAGGATTGCCGTCTGTTTTGCTGACAACCAGTTCAGCTAAAGATTTGACAGATTCGCGATCGCTGTGCAAAGTTTCGGCAATCAAATGAGTGATGTTTTCCACTCCCAGCGGCGACAAAGCAATCTCATTAATGATGGCTTCCTGATTTCGCAGCGCCTCCACAGTCATCATTAAAGGATGGGTGGGACTGACTTCATTATCCCGATAAGCGCCGATTAAAAACAGATATTGTGTCGCTTCATCTGTCATCATCAATTCGATCAGCTTGAGAGTCGCAGAATCTGCCCACTGCAAATCGTCGAGAAAAATCACCAGCGGGTGTTCGGGCTGACAAAATACGCGAATGAAATTTTGAAAGACTAAATTAAAGCGGTTAAAAGATTCTGTCGGCCCCAATTCAGCTACGGGAGACTGAGCTCCGACAATTAGTTCAACTTCGGGAATTACATCAATAATAATTTGCCCGTTTTGACCGAAAGAAGTGCGGAGTTTTTCGCGCCAAACTGACAATTGAGCTTCGCTTTCAGTTAACAGTTGCCGAACTAATTCCGAAAAAGCGCTGACAACGGCAGAGTAAGGAATAGTCCGCTTGTACTGGTCAAATTTTCCCCAAATAAAATAGCCGCGCCTGCGGGTAATGGGTTTGTCTAAAATCTTCACCATTGCAGATTTGCCAATGCCGGAATAACCTGCAATCAGCATCATCTCGCTGCGGGATTTGTGATGTCCTCTCGCCAGCACTGACAGGGCGCTTTCTTTTTTCGATTTGAGTTCTTTCTTGATGACAGAAATTTGCGACTGATCGAGGCGGTGAGCTCGATTATTTGTTGCTGCTACCCGTTCAAAAGCTGCTAGAAGAGTTTCAACTTCTCGCTGTCTGCCGTAAAGTTTTTGAGGAATTTGAAATTTGTCGGAAATATCTTGGCTGCCTAGAGCAAACTCAAAAATAATTCCGGATGTTTGCAACTGAAACAAACAGGATTCCAAATCGGCTTTGAGTCCCCAAGCACTTTGATAGCGATCCTCGGCGGTTTTTGCTAACAATTTCATCAGAATATCTGAAACAGCTTTAGGAATTTCTGGTGAAAGTTCAGCCAGAGGTACTGGTTGTTTGGCGATGTGACAGTGAACTAACTCCATCGGATCGGTAGTGGGAAAAGGGAGCTGTCCTGATAGGATTTCATAGAAGGTGACGCCGAGGGAATAAAAGTCGGTGCGGTAATCGATTACTCGGTTCATTCTGCCGGTTTGTTCCGGCGACATATAAGCTAAAGTGCCTTCTAAAAAATTAGGATCTTTATTGGCAACCTCTTCTAGGTTGGATGCTGTTGAAATGCTAAAATCTATAAGTTTAACTTGTCCGGTAGCAGGATTAAAAACTATATTAGAGGGATTGATATCTTTATGAATCACATTTCTGGCGTGAATTTCTCCTAAGGTTTCAGCAACTTTGATGGCTGTCGTTAAAAATCCTAAAATTGTAAATTTTTGGGAAGCCATAAAGATTTTCAAAGATTCGCCGCCAAAATCTTCTAAAATCATTGCCAGACTATTTCTAACCTGCTGCAACTTGTATACTTTAACTACTCCGTCCAGGACGTTTAAGTTGGCCGTAATTTCATATTCGCGCTTGTATCTATTCAGTTCTTCTGGTGTAGGATAGTCTTCTTTGATAAGTTTGATAATAACAGGTTGGTTGTCTTGCTCGTTGCGGCCGCGATAAACGAGGGAAGTGCTGCTTTCATAAATGAGAGCGAGAACTGCAACGCCGGGAATTGCCATCATAGTTGGCTTCTCTCAAATTAGGTGTGCTTGGTCAATACTACAGGACTTACTACGCGCGGCGGGCTAGAAACCCGGTTTTTTAGTTGCTAGTCGTTGACAAACCCCAGATTTTTTTGTATGAACCGGGTTTTTTTCGTAAATCCTATGTTATCCTTCATTATCGCTCAAGAGCTATCTTTTGGGGTGTGTGGGAAGACACGCCTTGACAGTACAGATTTGCTGACAAAAGCGCGCTGGGCTTTTGTCAGCTCAGCAGTTAGGCGAACAACAGCACAAATAGAGGATTTGTGCAAGGATTTGGTAGGCTGTTGCGGGTTTAAATTGGTTGATAGTCGATCGCGCGGCTGACAAAAAACAATCTCAGCTTTTAGGAGACAGGGCGGTTGAAACTGCCCTGCGAGTCAAACTCTCGCCCCAGGAGTGCGAGTTGAGTAACGGGCGCTGAAAATTAGGTTGTTTTATTTTGGCGGTTGAAACTGCCGCCTGCATTTTGCACTCTCGTCATCTACGCGCTGGCTCGAATAATAACCTTTAATCTCGGAGTTAAAAAATCTGCCTGTAGAATCAGTATCTTGCAGAGATTCCCAAATTTCCGGTTCTACGTCGCTGTATTGATAGATTGAGCCGCTGCTAAATTCTATTTGCAAAACTTGCTCTTGTTGGTTGTATCCGATCGCTCTAGCCATTTGGGAATCTACGGACATCATAGCAATTGGTTCGCCGCAGGGAGCAATTTCTGGTGATTCAATAGCGCCATTGAGTTCGGTGGAATCTGTATTGGCGATGAAATCAACCATTTGCAGGCCGTGCATTGCAGCTTCGGGTGCGGCTATTTCGATAAATTCGATTTCTTGCCCGCGATCGATCGACAGTCCTAACTGGCCGTTAGAGTGACCGACTGCTAAGACGCTGCTCAAGTCAATTTTGGATAGTTTCATGGGATTTTTGATACTCCCCAGCCCTTTCATAGACGGGGATTCTTGAAGAGTCCAGATACGAACTTTCAAAGGCGAAATCAAAGCGCCTCTACTGACTCTTTTAAGGCATAACCCTAAAGTTGCCGCTACTTTTCGCAAAATATTTCCAGCACCGTTGCAATCAGCGTTAATTTTGCTTCCGTCTTTTGAGCAATACAGTCCGCGGTTGATACGCTTTCCTGATTCTTTCCACCCTTCAGTTTTTTCACCGAACTTAGGTAGTTCATCCTCATCTAAAAAACTCGCCTTACTTGTATAGCTCTCTTCAGTTTCGACAAACCGGATGCCATATTGTTCACAAAGCCCAGAAATCCTATCCTTCAATCGAGCGGTAGGGATTTGCACAAATTTTTGATTGGTCTTGCTACCAAGATTTATCTCTTGGCGCATTCCCTTGTTCCAACCAAAAACGATTGTACCTATTTTGTTTTCTAGGCAATGATTCAATACTAATCTAGCTGCTTTGTTGACAGCATCTCTCGTTTGTCTATTTCGTTTTTCCGTAATTTTTGCCAATCGCTTAGACCAAAAACCTTGAGGTTTATGCTCTTTTATTGATGCAATCCGCTTATTATACCATTGGTTTAATGATTTCAGATGCCGTCCATCCACGATAAAACTTGTTCCCACATTGGAAACACAAGTTAACCAATTATTCAATCCTGGATCGATACCCAGAACTTTACTAGCATCTAATTCCATCACTGTGAGCTGAAGTTGGTAGACAAACTCGACATAAAACTGCCCATTTCTTGGCAAAATGCGAATCTCTCTAATTTTCTTGTAGTCTAGGTTGGACGGCATTGGTAAATAGAATTCACTAATTCCAAACCATAGTTTAACCTTGCTTCCCAATGGAAATCTCAGTTGCCCATTTTTTAGCTTTACGTCTGCCCTTGGAAACGTCACAAGTTTCAAGCTGTTTTTGCGATATTTCGGCAGCTTTGGGTGTTGTGTTACCGTGCCAATTGAAATTCCCTTGAGCAATCCAATGTACGATTTAAAAGACTCTGCAACGCTGGTTAAAGTTTGTTGAGCAACATGGGAATATAGTGCTTTAAAATGAAGGTTCTCTTTGAATAATTTGTGCAAATCGTACTTACCAGGAATTTTCCCAGTCTTAAAATACAACTGACGAGAATAGTAAGTCCCGCAGTTGGCTAGCTTATTCGACTCTTCGCATACAAATTCTAGGACGCTTCTTAACTCTCGGTCGGGACTGATTAGGTTTTGCTGGCATCCATAACTAGACATTTTTTTGATTCTCAATATACTGCTTGATTACCGAAATAGGCGCACCGCCAACAGTCGTAATAAAGTAGCTATTAGTCCACAACGTTGGTAATCGACTTTTTAGCCACGGAAATTCTTGACGAAGATATCGAGAGGAACGTCCTTTCATGTACCGAATCTGTTTAGCAATCCCAAACTGAGGATCGCATTCGACTAATAGATGGACAGGATCTGGCATTACTTCCATTTCGATTAATTCACTGTTAAACTCAGTGGCAACTTCTAACAGTATTTCCTTTAAACGGGTATCGACACCCTCTACTAAAACCTTTCGACGATATTTCGGACACCACACAATATGGTATTTACACGAGTCAACAACATTTTTATTCGATTTGTAATTGACGCTCATAGTATAACTATACAGCGCGAACCTATATACTACATTAACTTTGTATTAACATTTGTTGAATATTGAAGGCGGTTGAAACCGCAGCCGACTTCCGTGTCTAAAGCCAGGGGCTTGCGTCTCGCTCTTCGGTCAAGGATTTGTTTTAGGTCAATATTTCCCCTTATAAAACAAGTTTCGCGACAGAGGAAATAGTGGATTAATTAATAGTGTATTGTATGTTGTTTAAAAAGTCAATAATAGAGTTTGGCGAAAATTATTGTAGCAATCTAGGTGTCAGGTGCGGCTGGGGTATCTTAGGTTAATAAGATGTGTCCGGTTCTTAACGAAACTTGACAATACATTAAGAATTATTGCCATAAAACAAAGGTAAAATTGTGGGAAGGGCGAGTAAAATCCCAGCCAGCAAAAGCGTTTGAGGATTTTTCTCATCTGTAAATCTTCAGAAAGTTATTATTTCTAAAGGATTCATCCGGTGAGAAAATCGGAAACAACCTTAAAATTTAGCAGTAATCGCCCGATCGGGCAAATCTCAACCAACATCAGGAAAAATACCTATGAAATTGGCTTATTGGATGTATGCAGGCCCAGCCCACATCGGCACTTTGCGCGTGGCCACTTCTTTCAAAAACGTCCACGCCATCATGCACGCACCGATTGGAGACGACTATTTTAACGTCATGCGTTCCATGCTGGAGAGGGAACGGGATTTCACTCCGGTAACTACTAGCGTGGTTGACAGACACGTACTGGCGCGGGGTTCGCAGGAACGGGTGGTGGACAATATCACCCGCAAAGACAGAGAAGAACACCCAGATTTAATCGTCTTGACTCCGACTTGCACCTCCAGCATTCTGCAAGAAGATTTGGAAAATTTCGTGGAGCGAGCTCAATTGGATGCCAAAGGCGATGTCTTGCTGGCGGATGTCAACCATTACCGCGTTAACGAATTGCAAGCTGCCGATCGCACTTTAGATCAAATCGTCCAATTTTACATTAACAAAGCTCGCAAAAAAGGCGATTTAGTAGAAGCCAAAAGCGAAAAACCATCTGTCAACATTATCGGGATGTCTACGCTGGGTTTTCACAACCAGCACGACTGCACCGAGTTGAAGCGTTTGATGGCAGATTTGGGAATTGAAGTTAACGAAGTTATTCCCGAAGGTGCTTCGGTTCATAATTTAAAAAGACTGCCGCGGGCTTGGTTTAACTTGGTTCCTTATCGGGAATTGGGGATGATGGCCGGGGAGTATTTGCAAAAAGAATTCGGTACGCCGATGGTGGATATTACGCCGATGGGTGTGGTGGAAACTGCGCGCTGCATTCGCAAGATTCAGCAAGTGTTGAATGCTCAAGGTGCGGATGTTGATTATGAAGATTTTATTGACCGACAAACGCGGTTTGTGTCTCAGGCTGCTTGGTTCTCAAGGTCGATCGACTGCCAAAACTTAACCGGCAAAAAAGCCGTCGTATTTGGCGATAATACGCACGCTGCGGCGATGACGAAGATTTTGGCTCGCGAGATGGGAATCCACGTTGTCTGGGCTGGAACGTACTGCAAACACGATGCTGACTGGTTCCGGGAACAGGTTAGCGAGTATTGCGATGAAGTGCTGGTGACGGACGATCACGGGCAAATTGGGGATGCGATCGCCAAAGCCGAACCTTCCGCAATTTTCGGCACGCAGATGGAACGCCACGTAGGCAAGCGGTTGGATATTCCCTGCGGTGTAATTGCTGCACCGATTCACGTCCAAAATTTCCCGATCGGCTACAAGCCATTTTTGGGTTATGAAGGCACGAATCAGTGCGTAGATTTGGTCTACAATTCCTTTACTTTGGGAATGGAAGACCACTTGCTGGAAATTTTCGGCGGCCACGATACTAAGGAAGTGATTACCAAGGGTATTTCGGCTGACTCTGATATGGGTTGGACGAAGGATGGACAAGCTGAGTTGAACAAAATCCCTGGTTTTGTCCGGGGTAAGGTGAAGCGGAATACTGAGAAGTTCGCGCGCGATCGGGGGATTGATAAGATTACCGTTGAGGTGCTTTACGCAGCGAAGGAATCTGTCGGCGCGTAGGTTATTGGTAGGGTGGGCAAATGCCCACCTCACTTAGTAAAATAGAAATGCACTGTCACTTTTCAAACAGAGAAAAGTTCTTTATGGCTAATTCTGTTGCTTTCCAGACCGCGATCGAATATGTAGAATCTCTGGCAATTGAAGAGCAAGATTTGTTAATTGAATTAATTCAGAAACGGCGAATTGAAAATCGGCGAGGGGAAATTGCTAGCAACGCAAGAGAGGTGTTGAGTGCTTTAAAAGCCGGCACAGCAAAGCGAGGCAACCTTGCACAGTTAAAAGCTGATTTACTGGATGAAGAATGAAAACTCAAGTTTGGAACAACAGTTTTAAACGGGCTTTTAAACGGGTTATCAAGAGAAATCCGCAATTAGCTGAGAAAATATTTTCGGTTTTGGAGTTGTTAGTAAACGATCCATTTTCTCCTTCATTGAAGGCACATAAACTGCGGGGGCAATTAGAAGGGCTTTGGGCTTGTTGGGTTGAGTCCGATTGCCGAATTATCTATACTTTTGAGCAAGATAATGAAACGCAAGAGGAATTGATCGTCTTGATTGATATTGGGACGCATGATGAAGTATATTAAGTAACGATCGCCCTTTTTAAACCAAGTGCGATCGGCTTAACCCGGCACTTGCACTAACCGCCTGACATCTTCTCCCAGTCGAGTAAAGTCCTTGGGGTTAAGAGTCAACAACACATCCACACTTGCTTTCAGTGCAGCTTGAGCAATTAACCCATCGTAAATCCCTCCCCCTGGTAGGTTTAAACTGACCATTTTGCTTAATGTTGCTTGGTAATCCTCAGCAGTCAGAACAACCTGATTAAAACTACTCAAATTCTCTACAATTAACCGCTGTGCTAACCGAGGATTAATCTGAGGTTGACGAGGAATGCGAGTGAGTACGGAGTAAAGTTCAGCTATAGTATGAGTTGAGACAAATCCGTCAATTTCCCGCGATCGAACTCGCTCCAACCAAGATAAGCTTTGAGAGTGACTGGGACGATCTTCTATCAACGCTGCTATCAGAACGGATGTATCAAATAAAACGTTCATTTTTAGATAAACTTCCCGATTCTTTCTTCGCGCATATCGGGAATAATTGTAGCCCAATTAATCAGTTCTTGGTTTTTTATTAATGATGCTTTGACGACTAAAACTCCACCAACATAATGAACCTCGCACTCTTCATCTATATTTGCTGGTTCGGTGTTGCCAGTTTCATCTGGCGGCAAAGCTACTTCCTGCTTGCTCCGCTGCCATAACAGGAAATCAGCAAAGTTGAGGATTTCTTGCAGTTCGATTTCCGAGAAATTTTTCAGTTTGTCAACAATTTGTTCTTGGATAGGCATCACGGCTATTTTTCCTTGCTTAACACGACCGCTAGATTCAGTTTAACACTCTTGTGGGAGCGATCGCCCTTCTCAAACATAGGATTAATTGCCAAATTTTTGCAGGCTTGAAGCGAACATAATAATTGGATTTATTGGGTGCGATTAGATGGCGGTTGTTTCGGTTCGATTTGCTTGATGCGATCGCGTAAAATCTGCAACTGCCGCTGATTAGCTTGGACTGTATCTGTCAGAGTCTTGAATTCGTCTGGCACTTCTTCTCGGAAGGTTTGTAGTTGGTCTTTCTGGCGCTGCAACTGAGTTTCCATCTGTTTGAGTTGTTCGAGTATTTTGGCATTGGTTGCCGTTGCTTGTTCCGTGTCGCGCCGCATAATTTGTTCTTGAACGAGCAGGCGGTAGGCAAACCAGCCCGAAATCCCAATTGCCAGTAAAATGGCGATCGCCAGACCCATGACAAGGGTTTGAAGTAACCCGCGGATTTGATTGACCCGCCTGTAGAGTTCTTCAACGCTAACCTTGAGGTTGAGGTGTTGCTCCTGAAGCATTTCTAGAGAAAGTTCCCGATCCGTGCTGGTTCGATCGGGGGGGTTGGATTCAGAGGGGGATGGGGTATTCATTCGATCTGCGGGGAAGTAACGGCTTCAAACTAAATCTCGACTTAGACTCTGAAAATCAATACAGTATGGTTGCTAGAGAGACATCGGTGAATCAATGTAAATCGTGGGTTCTGGAACAATGAATCTAAGATTTTGGACAGCTAGTTTTTTGGCAAGCGCCTGATTGGCTAACTCCAGAAGTCGCTTGCGTAGTTCTAGCGAGTTTTCACTCGGACTGGTAATGAAAAAGAACACTCGGGCGCGGGTTGCTGAGGCATTCTCGACTTCTTCATACTGTACTCGCGTACTGGCTTTATCAAAGCCCCAAAAAAATCGACTTTCCTGCTCAATTGTTTGAGTGACGAGGGCTTGTTCGTCCTTTTTCAGGCATTTGGCAAAGTCCAAACACAGCATCGCCATAATCTTTTTACCCCGGCTCACGTTTTCAATATTTTTGCTAGCCATCGTCGAATTCGGCACGATCATCATTGTATTTTGAGCAACAATCCGAATTTTGGTCGATCGCAAACCAATAGACTCGACTCGACCATATATATCTTCACTGTAGGGATTAAAGTTAACTCGGATGTATTCTCCACAAATATAAGGGCGATCGAGATATAATTCTAGAGTGCCGAACAGCCGTCCGAGGGCTTGCTGGGCTGCAAAGGCGATCGCCACACCGCCAATCCCCAAGCTGGCTCCGAGAGTCACCAAATTAATCCGCAGTCCGATGGCAAAAACCACCACAGCCATGATAACGATTAGAACATAGATCAGAGTCTCAAAAATGAGTACAACTTCATTAACTTTTCCAAACCATCGATGCACTAAACCGATCACCGACCGATGGATGACTTGGTGAGCAATTTTAGATGCAAACCAGCCAATCCCAACAGACAATACTGAATACACAAAAATACTGATAAAGTTATAAAGATCCTCGTACTTGATGAGTAAAGTCAATCCAATTGCGATCGCCAGAAACGTCCCGGTTAATGAGAGTGATGTCTGAAACGACTCTAGCGCTCGATGGTAAGCAGTCTGACCGTTAATTATGCCGAATGACTCAAGTAACTGGAGTCCCTGACGAATGAGCTGAAGCAAAAAGCGCCCAGCAAACGGCGAGACAATCACGATCAGGCAAAACAGCCCTAACCTCGCCATCAGTTCCAAGACATATTGAAGTATTTCTGATTCGATTGGCATCACTTCCAAAATTCGCTTTCGTAACGCTAACTATAGTATTAAATATTCATGGGCTGACTGACATCAACAATACTCTCTTTAATGTCAAAATTAATTCCATAGTCTTGCAGTCGTTTGATGATATTTTCCCGAGCCATCCCCAGCAGACCTTTGCGTAATTCCATAGATGTCTCCGTTGCCCCTAAAATAAAGAAAATGACCTGTGCCTGCGGGTAGTATTGACCGGATTCATCGGCGATATCTTGAAATTTGACCTGGGTGAGTTGACGATCTATTCCCAGAATATCACGGGTGCTGTCCAACAGAAGCTGCTGGAGCAGTGCTTTTTCCTCTTCCGATATCGCTCTCAAAAAGGTAAGAGTAACCATCGAAATTAGCCGCCGCGCATTGCTCAGGTTTTCAATACTAATCTGTGCTAAGTTACTGTTGGGAACCACCATCAGAGTATTTTTGCCAGACAGGCGAATTTTGGTAGAACGCCACCCGATCGACTCAACCCTACCGAGAGTTCGATCGGGCAAATGGATATAATCACCAACGGTAAAAGGACGATCGATGTAGAGAACAACACTCCAGAGAATTTGCTCGATAACTTTTTGGGAGGCAAAAGCGATCGCAAATCCTCCCACTCCCAAACTAGCGACTAAACCGATTACATTAAATTGATGAGCTTGGGCAAAGCAAAAGACAATAATCAGAACAATGAAAACCTTGGTCAAAAACTTGCCAAGTGCGATCAGTTCAGTATTAATTTTGCTATCATCTTCTAATGCAGTTCCCAGCAAATACCGATCGAAGAATTCTTCAAAGAGCTTGAATCCTAGCCAGGTGGTACTGAGCGCTAACAGGAAGCTCAAGGGAAATTCCAAGAATACTAGCCAGGATGGTGTGGGAATAGCCAAAACCATCAGATCGATAACTGTGGCAACTACAACCCAAATTAACCAACCCTGAAATGGCTCAATCAGCGTCTGAAAAATATCTTTAGACTCCACCGAATCAAACTGATGAACAAGCGAATCCAGGATTTTTGGAAGTTTCACATAGGAAATCCCCCTAATCAGGATAATCATTAACAGAGAAATTATACTCAGCAGCACCATCACAATTGCAGTGCTGGTGACGGTATCCGGTAACTCGACATTCAAGCCTAACACTGCCAGTGCGCGATCGAACATAGGCTACCTCTAAAACCCAATAAGTTGAGATCGATTACAGGACAGTCAATCCGCTTACTGCGGGCGAATGCTATTCACTCCTACCAGAATTTGTCCTAACTTCTGTGCACGCAAGCTATATCTTACATTCCAGAGCCGAGTTTGCATAAGAATTAGGAGGAATCAGAGCAAGATCCCTTTTCCAACAAAGTGCGATCGGCCTCACTCCTCATTTTGACTATCTTCTTGCTCAACTTGCTCAAAATTAACTTGTTCGTAAACATCAGATAGAGGAATTTCTAGCTCGAAGGAATTAAACACTAAAGCTGTATCTTCCTCGTCATACTCGCTATACAACCATTTTTTATTCTCGGTTTTAGAATACTGCTCAACATTAATTTGTGTTTGGTCAATCAGAATATATTCTCGAAAACTAGGAATAGTTTTGTACAATTTAAACTTGTCACCTCTATCGTAATTTTTAGTAGACTTTGATAAAACTTCCACAATCACTTGAGGGTTGGTAATCATGTCTGTGCGATTGTTGTGGTATTCAGGTTTTCCCAAAATTACCATTACGTCGGGATAAGTATAAAGTCGCACTTTTGGAACCCACAGACGCACATCACCGATGAAGATACGGTAATTTTGTTTTTTGAGAGCCAGACTCAAAGCAATGTACAAATTGCCAGCGATTTGATTGTGATTGGTAGATCCGACTGTCATAGGAATGATTTCCCCGTCGAGATATTCACTTTTGTACTCTGCTGTTTCTTCCAGTGCTAAATATTGCTCCTCTGTGAAGTAACGTTGCTCAGTTGTTTGCAATGTGGCTGTCATTAAAATATTCTCCCACTAGAATGTTGAACAAATACTTTTTTGAATGCGGCCGCTCGCTTAAATGATAACGCACATTCCCAACCAAGCGATCGCCCTTATTCCTCTTTGTTCTCTTCAATCTCATTTCCTGGCTCGTTTTCTGCCGCAAAATCTACTTTTCTATTGATATCTACAAGCAGCACTTCTACTTGAAATAAATTAAAAACTAGCGCCGCATCCTCCTCATCGTACTGAGGGTACGACCGCAGCTTGTTTGCCAACTTACAATACTGTTCTACATAAACCTGAGATCGGTTAATCATAATATACTCTTGCAATATCGGAATTGTTTGATAAAATTTAAATTTACCGCTGCGATCGTAAGTTTTTGTAGAGTTCGATAAAACTTCAATAATCAATTGCCAATTCATCTTACCTCAATATCTAAGATCCCAAATGGGTTCTCTACAAAACCTTCATGAGAAGCTGACGTGATAACTTATCTCAAGACATTACCTTAATAGGGTAGAATTAAAAGTATGACAGATTCATCCTTAAACCCATTTCCCATCGAAAAGCTTGACGATTTGATTCGTCCTTTTATTGTTCCACCAGAACAAAAGATTTCTCTTGCCAAAGACTATGACCCAGCCTACAAAGCCGATCGCCTCAAAAAGTCGAAAGCTAAAGGTCAATTAAAGGAAGGTATTGAGGCGTTAGCTGAATATCAGGATATTCTCTATGCCCAAAACACCCATGCTGTGCTCATCATCTTTCAGGCAATGGATGCGGCTGGTAAAGACAGTACCATCAAGCACGTTATGTCTGGGATTAATCCTCAAGGATGTCAAGTGCATAGCTTTAAAGCTCCATCTACGGAAGAGTTAAATCATGACTATTTGTGGCGATGTTCTAAGGCTTTACCCGAAAGAGGAAAAATTGGAATTTTTAATCGCTCTTATTACGAAGAAGTTTTAGTAACAAGAGTGCATCCAGAAATCCTAGAGCAGCGACCGCTCCCTGTTAGCATAACTGATACTGATATTTGGAAGCGCCGCTTTGAAGAAATCAACAACTTCGAGAAGCATCTGGTCAATAACGGGACGATCGTCCTCAAGTTTTTCCTCAATGTATCCAAAGAGGAGCAGAAAGAACGTTTTCTAGAACGGATTAATCGCCCTGAAAAGAATTGGAAATTTTCTGTGAATGATGCGAAAGAGCGTGCTTTTTGGGATGACTATATGGCTGTCTATGAGGATATGTTCAATCACACGAGTACAAAATATGCTCCTTGGTACATTATCCCCGCCGATCGCAAATGGTTTACTCGTCTGGTTGTGGCGGGCATCATTTACACGCAGTTAAAGGAACTGAATCTCAAGTATCCTACGCTCAGTAAAGAGCAATATCAAGAACTTTTAACTGCGAAGAAAATTCTGGAAAGCCAGAAATAAGGATGAAAATTGGTTGATATTAGCCTCAAGATTCACAGTTCTGTGATTTCACAGTCTAACGGTTGAGATGACCTGGGGCGAAACCACCGCCAAGCCCACTAGAATTTAACGGACAAGCTAACAAACAAAGTTGCTGTTTCGCCCTCACGTCCGTTGAATTGTGGCAGTCCTAAACAAGTAATGACAAATTGTAATGATGGATAAAATACCAAATCGCACCGATGTGATTATTTAACGACTTGGAAAAAGATAAGGTCTTTCGTACCAAACGAAACACCCGTTGTCGGAGAGTGTTATTGAAGCGCTCGATCTAACTCGTTTTACCCGTCTCTTGGACGACCGCCTGATGTCGCGCGGCTGGGTAACACCTTCGAGTAAGCCGCCCAGAAATCCCTGTAGGCGACGGCACATTGTCGATAGACTGGCGGTAAGGATTTCCATAATTCTTTCTAAGACGGCAGAGTCTCTTGCCCCAATGTAAACCCCGACAATTTCACGAGTCTTAACCTCTAAGGCTAACCAGATCCACTGTTTATTGCTTTTATGGTCTACAAACGACCATAATTCATCACATTGAAACACTCACGCTTTCCCTTTTTTTTGATGACACCTGTACGGTTCGGGGCAAAGAGAGCGTATTTCCGGTTAACATAAGTAGCTAGACAAAGTTAATTACATAGTTTTCTCCAAATTCTTTCAGGATTTTTTCCACAGATGTAACAAAAGTTCCCCAACTCTTGTAAGCAGATATCTCAATCCATTCATACTTAATAAACAGCCCTAAAATTTTAATTAAATTTAATTCAGGAGAGTAACAAGGCAACTCAAAAAGAGTAATATTCCGTTGTTTCCACTCTTCAACTTTGTCAACAATAGCATCACTCCTGTGAATAGAAGCTCGATCTGTGACAATCACCGTTGGCTTATGTCCTGCGGGAAAAAAGCATCAATACAACCAATAACCACATCTGAATTAATACTTTGAGATGAAATATAACTTTCAAGATGGTTATTTCGATTCATGATTCCTAGTACCTTCATTCGCTGACTGCGACGACTAGGAATTGTCAAATATTCTCCTATGTCCTGCCAGCCATAGGGGACACAAGGAATCAAACAAAATCCCGTTTCGTCCAAGTAATATAAATCAATTATACCCCGATCGTCCAATTGCTTTAATTCTTCTAATTGCGCCTTTTTATCTTGATATTCCTGGGCTGGAGGCTTTCGGGCAACTCCTTTACGAAGGAGATACCAACTCATATTTAGCCTTTTTAGTATTCTTGGAATTTTTTTTATAGTCGGACTTATCCCAGGTTTTTTGAAGCTTTTGGCTAACATTTTTTGATTGCCTTGGTTTTTGCTTGTTCCACTCTTTTATTTAAGGTTTTTGTAAAGAGTCAAATAGTGATTTACTAGCTATTTTTGGTTTATTATAAAGTCCTATCATTCCTTCTAATTCCCACCTATTGAACCAGTTATAGAGTGTCTTATAACTTATTCTGAAAATATTCATTAACTCTAGTTTTTTACTTTTTGCGAAGCTAATATGAGGCAATGTGCACGCGGACGTACTTGATGATGTCGGCTTTGGCGATGAATTCGAGTCGAGCAATTTAGACGAAAGAGGATTGGTTTCCCAGATAAACATCCTAGGAAATTTTAATTAACTCATAATTTTGCCTGGAATATCATTCTACCATGTATTTGTGTAATTAATTCTGTCTAACTACTTAGGTCTGTAGAGAATGCAACAACGCTGCACTTGACAGATAGGTCTTTGGTAGATATGATATGACTGTACAGTCACATAGCTGAATAGTCACCTTACTCAAGCACTTCTCATTCTAGTCCTACAAGGCAATTCTTTATCTGCCACTAACGCGACTGCATAACGCATCAAAGACATTTCACAAGGTAACAATCATGGCTAATATCAAACGCTTCATCAAAGCAATTAAAGACTATTACACATCCGGACAGACTGGAGACATCGCCTTTCTCAAATTTGAAGTTTTTGGGATGAGTGCCAATCCCGCTATTGTGGCTCAAATGCAAGACCTTGCAGGCTACTATCCCAGCATCGATCTCGAGCAACTTCGCCAGCTTCCTGAAGGCACCTTGGGCTATGAGTATGCCCAACATATGTTAAAAAACGGGATTCAACCGTTAGAAATCAGCGACGATTTGCAGGCAGAAGCCGATCGCAATCCATTCGCGCTGCGCTACACCGTCACCCATGACATCTTTCATGTGTTGCTGGGGTTTGACACCTGTTATGCAGGCGAAATGGGTGTAGCAGCATTTACGATCGCCCAAGACTACAGCAAGCTTTTCAACGCATTTGGGCCCGTGATGACGCATATATATCCACTGATTTTTCGCGCTCAAAGTCAGCAAATGCGCGCCAATATTCGCAGAGGCCAAGCCCTCGGCAAACAGGCAGAATGCTTGGTGAGCTATCGGTTTGAAGAAGACTGGGCGCGTCCAATCGCTGATATTCGCGCTGAGTTAGGGCTGATTTTGAAAGAGAGCGAATTGGCAGGCACACAAACTGGAAATGCAGCTAAAGGTCAAACTCAACAAACAATCGCCGCTTGAATCCGAGCAATTGTTCCCACCTATAAACACTATAAAAGGTTATCATCATGGCAACCATCAACCGCTTCATCAAAGCAATTAAAGATTACTTCACAAAAGGAGAAACCGGAGACGCTGCGCTGCTCGAATCTGAACTGTACGGATGGGGGACAAATCCTGACCTGCTGGTGCAACTGCAGGACGTTTCAGGTTACTATCCCAAGATTGATTTAGCACAACTTAGTGAACTTCCTGAAGGCACATTGGGCTATGAGTACGCCCAGCATATGCACAAAAACGGGATTCAGCCGTTAGAAATCAGCGACGATTTGCGGATAGAAGCCGAGCGTCATCCGTTCGCGCTGAGATACACCGTTACTCACGACATCTTTCATATTTTGCTGGGGTTTGATACCAGCTATCCCGGTGAAGCGGGCGTGTTCGGGTTTACTGTCGGACAGAACTACACTAAAGCCTTGAATCTGGTTTACCCCTTAATCAAGTTGATTTTTTTGATGCTCAGGCCGATGCAAGCTCAGGCGATTTTTGCTAGTGCCCGCAGAGGTAAGGAACTGGGTGAGCAGGCAACTTGTTTACTGACTTATCGGTTTGAGGAAAATTGGACACGTCCCATTGCAGACATCCGGGCTGAGTTAGGGCTGATTTTAAAAGACGAGCAGCTTGAAAAACAACAAAATAAAGCAACCGACAAAGTTCTATCTCAAGAAGGCGTTGCCATTTAACACTCTAAAATCAACTACGTAAAAACACCATAACCACAACTTAAATAAGGGAGACATCTGATGATTGAGTACAGAAATAACCCCAACAACAACATTGTCGAACTCACGGTTGAAGGCAAAATTACCGAAGCAGATTTTGAGCGAGTCGTTACTTAGATGAAGGCTGATATTGAAAAGCACGGCAAGCTGAGGCTGCTGGAAGAAATTCGTAGTTTTGAGGGCATAGATCCGATTACTCTCTGGAAAGATGCTCAGTTTCGACTCAACCATGTAGCCGACTTCACTTACGCTGCGGTTGTCGCAGGCGCTGAATGGATACTTCGGACTTTCTTCCCTCGATCCTCAAAATTCATCCGTTAAATCCCCGATAAAATCCCTTGCCCAACTTCCTTCTGACTACAAATCTCGGCGCGACAGCAGAAACCAAATCCCGCCCAAACCTAAAACACCGCACAAAACCCCACCTTCCCACCCAAAAACAGTTCCTCCCGGCAAATGTCCGGGCATTGCCTTAGAAGTAAAATTCAATTCAGAATAGTATACCCACTCACCGTTAACCCGCCAGCCCACCCGATCGCCAAACTTCTCCCAAACCGTAGCATCATAAACACCAGGCTTTCCCCCCGACTTTAGCCACAAACCCTTTTGCACAGAAAAGCCGAACCTGCGGTGACTGTGCCGAACCCAAAGTTGGTCAATCGTCTCCAAATCCTTAGCGGGAAACTTCCTAATATCTTCCTCGCTCAAATAACCCCTTGAAACTTGCTGCATCACCTCCAGCATTTTCACAGAAGTTTCCTGATCCGCACCCCGCCATTTTTTAGCAACTAGCAGCCTTTCCAACTCAGAATAATCAATACCTTTTTCCGACTCTAAATTCACAGAAACTAGCGGAGTATCAGTCACAGGCTGAGTCGGTACAGAAGGACTCAGAACAGTTGCCTGCTGCAACTTTTCGGGCCCTGAGAGAACAATAGGAGGTTTGATAACTTCCAAAACTTCCGCAGCAGACTTATAGCGGTCTTTGACATATTCCTGAATCAACTTATCCAAAATCTGACTTAAATCCTGGCCGATCTTTGTGCCTTTCGGCAAAGCCTCCCTCCACAGCCACCGACCTTCGAGCGGGTCGTAAAGGTCATCGTGAATGTCCCCGTAGATATCCAAATAAGGCATAACAGAAGTCAGCAAGCGAATGCAAGTCACCCCTAGACTGTAAAGGTCACTAGCAGGAACAGCCCTACCGTGACGCTGTTCTAGAGCCGCGTAGCCGGGAGTTCCCAACTTAGTTCCTGTTTTGGTCGGAGCCTCAGCTACTACCTGTTTGGAAACCCCAAAATCTATCAGCACCAATTTGCGATCGCGATTGCGCCGGATCACATTCTCAGGCTTAATATCCCGGTGAATTACATTGCGATCGTGAACAAAACTCAGCAAAGGCAATAAATCTAAAAGCAGTTCCCTCGTTTTAGTCTCGCTATAAGCACCATACTTTGCTAGCTCATCCTTTAAATTATTGCCATCAATAAACTCTTGCACCAAATACAAGCGCCCATCTTCCTCGAAATAAGAAATCAACTGAGGAATTTGCGGGTGTTTCAGTTCGTAAAGCCGTCTTGCCTCTTGTTCAAAAAGTCGAACATATTTTTTGAAATGAGCAGGCTTTTTCTGAAATTCTTGAGGCGGCGACAACTGTTTTATAACGCACAATTCCTCAAATTTTCCATGATTTACAGCTCTAAAAGTTCTGCCAAATCCCCCATCGCGCAGCGGTTCAGTAGCTGCATAAAGGTCTTTTAGCAGCAGCTTAGAACCACAGTTAAGACAATACTTTGTGCCTGGTGGGTTCTGACGCTTGTCTCTTGGGCAATCGAGATTAAGGCAGTATGTCATATATTAAAAAAAATGCGAACAAAATTATACTCACGGTGTCATTTTATTCAAGAGTCCGATCGCGAGTTGGTTTTTGTGGAGGTGAGATCCGGAACTTTAGTACAGCGGCAGCCACCGTCGCGCTCGGGAGAGCTCTCGCCAGACTGCCCCTGAGCAAGTATAACTCTCTTGAGGGTTTGACCTCAAACTCGAAATCCAAATCTAACCCTAAACCTCGATCGGCAATACATTTGATTTCGCGCTCAAACAGCCAGCAGATTCAACAAAAATAATAATTTATTGCCGAGCCAGTTAGTTCTGCAACGGCGAAAAAAAAAACTTAGGATTCTGGCTGAGATATAATTTTATTGCCAGAGAGAAGCAAGCTAACCCGAGGTGTGGCAGCCCTCAAGTTCGCGCCAGCGAAGCTATCCCTCTCTCGAATCAACCTCAATTTTTACCAGTATAAAATTTTACCAAACCCAGGCAAAATCAACAATCGAAAACTCCCCAGATATCCTCAGATTCAAATAAATATTAGCTTGCTCGATCGCAATCAGAGCGCGAGCGCGAGAATGAGCCAGTTTTCCTTGTTGCTTTTTTTCAGTTATTGCCAGTGACATTTATTTGCGATCGGTCTACTTAATTAGGAACTGCCAGTGACACCCAAACTACCGCCATCTAAAACTCCCGCAACCCGCAAAAAATCAGCAAAAGTACCCTGGTTCGAGCGGTTAATGGCACTGGTCGCCATCGGAAATTTAAGTCTAGTGTTATTTGACATAACTTACATACCGTGGCGTGATTTTTACTTCCGGCAACTACCAGTTATTACCAAAATATACGACCCATTTAAAGGAATTAAACCCAACCGAGACACTAAAAAATATCTAAAAACCTTAGAAGAATTAAAAATTCAAGTAGTGCAAACAGGCCTGCAATCTCCCCAAGTAGCAGCCAAATTGCAGGAAATCAACAATCTGAGCGCCAACACGATCGACGAAGATCCGTTTCGAGCAGCCTCAAAAAGTGGCACCCTAGAAAAAATCAAAGACCGGATGCGCGATCGCATCCCGAATCCGCAAGACTCCGCCAAACAATCATTCAAAACATTCTGGAGTCAAAACTATTTAAGCAAACAAGGCTGGCAACAAGAAATCACTTGGTTTGACACCAAAATCAAGCCGTTAATGGCCACCAACTATTACCGCACCATCGGAGAAAACGGCGAATTTACCGACAAATTCTGGCAAATCGACCTGCCATTTATGGCTTTATTCGCGATCGAATTTCTAGCCCGCACCTACTTCATCAGCCGCCGCCACAGCAGCGTCACTTGGCGATCGGCCATGCTCTGGCGGTGGTACGACATCTTTCTGTTCCTCCCATTCTGGCGCTTGTTGCGAATATTGCCCGTCACAATTCGCATCCACCAAGCCAAAATGCCCGATCTCCAACCCATACGCACCCAAATCAGCCGAGGTTTCGTCGCCAACTTCGCCCAAGAATTGACCGAAGTAGTAGTAATTCAGCTCATCAACCAGATGCAACAATCTATTACCACAGGCGAACTAGCCCGTCAACTATTTCAATCCCCCAAACAGCGATATTTAGACATCAACAATATCAACGAAATAGAAGCCATCGCCACCCATCTAGTCCAAATCACCGTCTACAAAGTCCTGCCCCAACTCCAGCCAGACTTAGAAGCCCTCCTGGGCTACAACATAGAATTATTTCTCAAACAATCCCCCCTCTATCAAGGATGGAAGCAAGTACCCGGACTCGGAAACCTGCCCGCACAGCTAGCAGAGCAATTAGTTGCAGAGCTATCCAAATTAGTCACCCTCGGCCCCCAAGATGCCTACGAAGCCTTTAAAACCGCCAGCGAAGACCCCGTAGCCACCAAACTCTCAAGCCAGCTAGTCCAGCATTTCGGGCAAGCTTTAGGAACAGAACTGCAACAGCAGCAAACCTGGCAAGAAATACAACTCTTGCTGTGCGATTTCTTAGAAGAATTTAAAATCAACTACATCCAGCGCTTGAGCGAAGAAGACTTCGAGAAAATTTTAGAGCAAGCTAAAGAATTGCAACGGATAGCCCCGCGTTAGACGATCGAGTAATATCAAATCCGGTAGCATCGGAATCATGATATCATTGGTTTGTAGTGAGGACTTTAGTCCTTGACAAAAGAAGGACTAAAGTCCTCACTACGAACCTTATAGATCGCGGGGAATCGATCGGACATGGTATTACACCAATGGATATTCCTCAGTTGAAATTTCAATTTTACGGACGCTGTAACACTTTAATTCTCGAATCCCTTGTAATTCCGGCTAATAGCAGGGTAAGCTCATCTAATTTGGTATAAATTGTACTTGACAAAAAGACAACTATAGAAAACGTGGCATTTACGTATTAGCAATTCTATAATGCCTGAAAAGCTAAGTCATCAAGCGGTAAAACTC
>NZ_JADEXD010000196.1 GCF_015207285.1 Tychonema sp. LEGE 07203
CAGCCCCCCCTTGTAAAGGGGGGGAGTTAAGAGTAAGAATAGGATTTTTTCTTGCTATAGTGAGGGAGTTGAGAATTACAAATAGCCACGCCCAAACGGTGACTAATGCGGCTCCCCAAAGGGTGATGAATGCCCAGCAAAAAAGTGCGATCGCCAGACTGGGCCACCAAGGAACTCCCAACCAAGTCATGGGGTGTATTCCCATAATCCAAGATAGGGCTAATCCGTGATAGCCAATTCCCCAGAGAGAAGGAATAAGGAAGAAGGAAGAAGGAAGAAGGAAGAAGGAAGAAGAAAGAACTTTTTGTTTTTTTTCTGTGATTATTGGTCGTTCATAACTGACAACCATAACCCACAGCGGAATTAATGCAATCCAGGCTAAAGGCCAAGCATTGAATGGTGCTGTTGTCAGTGCCATCAAAATGCCGCTGCAAAATGCGATCGCCCAAGCTAATACTTGAGATTTCCCAAGCGCGAGTTTTTCAAATTTAAGCCGGTTAAATATTGCCACTTTGACGATCGCCAGATATAATTATCAATTAATATATCACGTTCGGTCAATTAACTGTTTTTAGTGAGGACTTCAGTCCGCATCCATTACCAGGAGTAAAGTCCTCACTGCGAAGCATTTTGATTGGGAGCGTTGCAGCGGAAATAAGATGAGAAATAAGTCTCTTAAGTTATATTTGCTCAAACAAAAAGCTAATTTTAGCTGTTGATTGAAGGAGCAATCGTTGCTACCGGGGTGACTTCACTGGCGGCCAAGTCGAGGGGGAAGTTGCGATCGAACTACATTCTCAATAGACTGCTTGCATTCATGCCAAAACCATTTTAAAATTATCTGCGCTGCATCTGTGTCGATCGACCTGACATCTGCGGTTGACCGACTCGCATCAATATGCAGCAAAAATTTGTTGACCAAAAAACCCGGTTTCTGAGGCGCTAATCGCAATCAACCGGGTTTCTGAAGATGAGTTCGTAAATTGGGCCTGCAAAATTAACCTTTAGCCGGGGGGCCAGTTCATCTGCCGTCCGCCGAGAATGTGAAGGTGGAGGTGGTGTACAGTTTGGCCGCCGTCATTACCGGTATTGATCGCGACGCGATAGCCGTTGGACAAGCCCTCTTGTTCTGCTACCCGCTTGACAGTCAGCAGCAGGTGTCCCATCAAATCCTGGTCTCCCGATTCGGCATCGGCTAATTTGGGAATAGGTTTTTTGGGAATGACGAGGATGTGCACTGGCGCTTGGGGATTGATATCTCTGAAGGCGAGGGCCAAGTCGTCCTCATAAACGATGTCTGCTGGAATCTCTTTGCGGATGATTTTGCTGAAAAGCGTTTCTTGAGTTGTCATGGGTGTTAAGGAAGGAAGTCATTAGTCATCAGTCATTAGTCATTAGTCATCAGTCATCAGGAAGACGGAAGACGGAAGAAGTGGCAAGGCCCAAGAGGGAAGGTGGCAGGGTGAAGGCAGAAGGTGGAAGGCAGAAGGCAGAAGGTGGAAGGCAGAAGGCGGAAGGCGAAGAGGGAAGAGGGAAGGGGGAAGACTCAGCAGCAGAGGAGCAAAAAGAGAAAAGGAAGAGGCAAGGAAAAGTTTTTCTTGCTTCTTCCGGTATTCATTAGTCATTGTTAATCATAATATATGATGAATCAAAGACAGGCAAATTAGGGATCGAGAAAAATGCTTGCTAGGGTTTGGAGTGCATCGATCGTAGGCATTGACGCGGTAAAGGTGGGCGTGGAGGCTGATGTGTCGGGGGGGCTGCCGAAAATTGTGGTGGTGGGGTTGCCCGATTCGGCGGTGCAAGAAGCTAAAGAAAGGGTTAAGGCTACGCTAAAAAATTCGGGTTATGCTTTTCCGATGCGGAGTATTGTGATAAATTTAACTCCGGCGGATTTGCGGAAGGAAGGGCCGAGCTTTGATTTGCCGATCGCCATTGGCATTTTGGCAGCGTCGGAACAAGTCAGCGCTGAACTTTTGGGAGATTATTTGTTTTTGGGCGAACTGTCCTTAGATGGAAGTTTGCGGGCTGTGTCTGGGGTGTTGCCGATCGCCGCTGCTGCTGCCAAAATGGGTGTTTCTGGGTTAATTGTACCGGCTGGTAATGCGGAAGAAGCGGCTTTGGTGCAGGGAATATCTGTTTACGGTTTTGAAAATATTTTTGCAGTTACTGATTTTTTAAACAATCCTCAAGTTTATTCGCCGGTACAAGTAAACGGTAGAGAAGAGTTAGCAAAAAAGCGGATTCCGGGTTTAGATTTAAAGGATGTAAAGGGGCAAATTCACGCGCGGCGGGCTTTGGAAATTGCGGCGGCGGGGGGACACAATTTGATTTTTGTGGGGCCGCCAGGGAGCGGTAAGACTATGCTGGCGAGACGTTTGCCTGGTATTTTGCCGCCGCTGACTTTTGATGAAGCTTTGGATGTGACTCAAATTCATTCGGTGGCGGGGTTGTTGAAGGATAAGGGAATGTTGGTGAGCGATCGGCCTTTTCGCAGTCCTCACCATTCGGCATCGGGGCCTTCTCTTGTTGGCGGCGGCAGTTTTCCGCGTCCGGGTGAAATTTCTTTAGCACATCGCGGCATCCTTTTCTTGGATGAATTAACTGAGTTTAAAAGAGATGTTTTGGAGTTTTTGCGGCAACCGTTGGAAGATGGTTATGTGACGATTTCTAGAACCAGACAATCGGTGATGTTTCCGGCGCAATTCACTTTAGTTGCGAGTACAAATCCGTGCGCTTGCGGTTATTACGGCGACTCGATCCAACAGTGTACTTGTTCGCCGCAAAAGCGGGAGCAATATTGGGCAAAGCTTTCGGGGCCTTTGATGGATCGGATTGATTTGCAAGTGGCGGTTAATCGTTTGAAACCGGAGGAGATTACGCGACAGCCGACGGGGGAGGAGTCGGAACCGGTGCGGGTGAGGGTGCAGCGGGCGCGAGAGATGGCGACTCGCCGTTTTCAGTCGGAAGCTGGCTTGCGGTGCAATGCTCAGATGCAAAGCAGCCACATTAACACGTGGTGTCAGTTGGATGATGCGTCTCGGAATTTATTGGAGATGGCGATTCGGAAGTTGGGGCTTTCGGCGCGGGCGAGCGATCGAATTTTGAAGGTTGCGAGAACTATTGCTGATTTGTCGGGGGATGAAAGCTTGAAAACGAATCATGTGGGGGAGGCGGTGCAGTATCGGACGATCGATCGGATGCAGTAAGGTGGATTTGTGCGATCGTTTTTCAAGTCGTAAGTTGATATATTGCAGGTCGGTATTTTGGTTCGGGAATGGGTTTTCCCGTAGCTTTTGCAGCTTCCAGCCATGCTGTTTTAGCAATCTGTACTTCCTGCAAAGCTGATTCTGGGGTTTCGCCAAAAGCGGAACAGTATTTTAAGTCAGGAATATCGGCAATATAACCCTGATCTTCGCGGCTGTAAAAAATATTTATGTGATAGTCTTTCATGGTTCATCTCGTTCCGTACCGTACAATAGATATGATGCCGTAAACAAATGTAAAATGGAAGCAATACAACTGTCTTTATTCTCAAATAAGGAAGAGACAATTCCTGCCAAAAAGCAGAAAAAAGCAAAATTAGGGCGTTACGAACGCATCCAACGCGAACTAGAAGCAAATGACTGCGACCCCTACAAGATATTCATTGATGTTGAATCTCAGTCACTGCCAAAATCAGACTATACATTTGTCGATATTTTCTGCGGTGCGGGCGGCATGACCCAAGGTTTATTGCAAGCAGGTTTCCGACCAGTAGCAAGTGTTGAAATTAATCCCATCGCCTCGGCAACTCATACAAAAAACTTTCCCGATTGCCATCACTTGTGCGACGATATCAAAAACTTAAATCCCCAAAAGTTGCTCGCTGAAATTGGTTCGCCAGAAGTTCATGTTGTTGCAGGCGGGCCACCATGTCAAGGCTTCTCAGTAGCCGGGAAACGCGATCCCAACGACCCTCGAAATCGCTTATTTAGAGAGTTTGTCCGCGTAGTCTCGGAAATACGTCCTTGGTATGTTGTCATGGAAAATGTACCCGGAATATTGACTATGCAAAAAGGAGCTGTTAAACAAGCCATTTGCGAAGCTTTTCAGGAAATTGGCTATCCCCATATGTCCGTTGCTGTTCTGGAATCAGCAACCTATGGAATCCCACAAATCCGCCCGCGAGCTATTTTTATTGCCAATAGATTCGGGATGCAAAACCCCTATCCGAAGTCGCAATTGTTGCCCGAACAATACAAAGCAATCGAGTCAGCGATTGATGATTTACCAGAGTACACTCCCATGCCAGAAATCAACCATGAATGGACTCGTCATTCTGTTGAGTACATGGAAAGACTTGCTAAAGTTCCACCAGGCGGTTCTTTGTATGAAAGCTACGCCGATGCTTTCAAGCGACAGTATCCGGGAAAACCGAGTATGACTGTTAAAGAAAATCATGGCGGGACTCATATTCATCCTTATCTCAATCGCGTTATTTCAGCTCGCGAAATGGCTAGATTGCAAACTTTCCCGGATTCATTTATTTTTGAAGGT
Organism: Tychonema sp. LEGE 07203; assembly: GCF_015207285.1. GTDB lineage: Bacteria > Cyanobacteriota > Cyanobacteriia > Cyanobacteriales > Microcoleaceae > Microcoleus. Next base: position 4,540 of record NZ_JADEXD010000196.1, read on the forward strand.
TCTATGAAAAAGGCAATGTGGCAAATTGGAAATGCCGTGCCTCCCCGTTTAGCAGAGTGTATCGGTTTTGGACTTATTCCGTATTTGAATGATATTGCTGTGAACAAATTTAAGCAGCCTGAAATAATCGTTCTAGCTTCTTAGTTGCTGGTAATGGTTTACCTTCAGCTTGACAGCTTTCGATTAGCAACTCTAGCACCTCTCGCGCATTGTAGATAGCTTCTTCATAAGAATCTCCGTGAGTTACCGGCTGCATTAAATCCTCAAATTCCGGCAAAAATATGACAAAGCATCGATCTTCTTCTGACCATTGGATAACAACTGTATATTTCATGGTTAGTTAACTTATCGCATCTTTTGTTCTACTTCCTCTAGGGGCAAATCGAGAGCTTGGGCAATTTGTTCTGCTGTTAATCCAATTTTTATCAATCGAGGTATGGTTTCTAGTTTAGCTAGCTTTCGCTCAGTTTCAATATTGTCATCCTTGCTAGTCAGAGGTGTGGAACTTTTTCTACTGATAGATTCAAAATTTTCTGATTTAGCTTTTTCTTTTACTTCTGAAGGATTAGAGTAGTGATTAATATTGCCACCAATAACATAATGACCAATAATTTGACTTTTATAATGAGATTTGTCAACTCCTAATCTTTCAATAGAAGCACGAAAATTTGACTTATTCAAATCTTCTCCCAACACTTCAGAAAGAATTTGCCAAAGTGCGTAAGCTTCATCTTTTGCATGACCTCGCGTACATTGATATTCTTTCGCAATATCGGCGTATTTCTGACCGTTGAGAACGCCTTTAATAATTGCTCTTTGCAGACTATCGAGGTGCTTACCTGTTTGAGCGAAAACCCGTTCGTCTAAATATTTCAACACCTCTGTTACGTCCATAGTCTTTTAAAAATCTTATTCTATCCGTCATTATCCGCTATAAACCGCCCCTTGTAAATATTCTTAATAAAACTCCCGTCTTTTTCCGCTATTTTCCGCCACTCAAAAATTATGACGCTTTTGAGATTAGGGGAATAATGTAAAAAAGATTACTCACAGATGAAGTTATGCTCAAAAAAGTAACAATCCTATGTTTTGCAATGATTGGTTTCTCGACGATTCCTGTATATGCTGAGGGTGTGTTTTCAACTTCAAACTTAAAGATTGGCGATGTCAACATTTCAGTCAACAATGAAGGTAAAGCACTCACTAAAACTGAGGCAAGTACGGGAAAATGGTTAGGTGAACAGAAGTTTGGGCAGTTCTATGGCATGATGTGGGTGCCCGAGCATAATGTTCTTTTTGTAGCAGGTGTTTTAGAGGGTGGAAATCGACCTGTACTGGTCAAAATTAAATCCACGGGTGGCGGTGGGCGGAATATGTTTGCCGTGAAACCAGATGGCGGCCCAGTTTCTGGATATAACTATCGATTGGGTTCGCAGTTCATGCAGGTCAAGAATATGAGTTACAATGGTAGTTTGCAAGTTGACAACGGTTCAGGGGTTGTCTACCGGATTGCAGGTGTAGGTGGTAGTGGAAACAATATGTTTGCGCTTGTCAACGAAACAACTTGTCAGAGTCTACCAAATTATCGTTATTTTACGGGTTGCAGCTACTACTAATAGCAGGGCGATCGCACTTTGTCATCTAGTCATTTCTTCAGCAGACACTCCTGAGATGAAGGATGTAGATGCGATCGCACTTATTTTACCAGTCATCCAACTAGCTCAAGGGACGCGATCGCTCAGTAAAAATGAAATAGTATGCGTTTGGCTTGATAATCCTTGGTATTAACAACTTTAAGCAATTTGTAGTCGTTTCCCCAATGTCTTAGGTTCTGGTAGAGGTTTTCCATCTTCTTGATAGAGTTCAATTAATGTTTCTAACAATTCTTGTCCGTGTTTTGCCGCTTCTTCGTAAGTGTGTCCGTGAGTGCAAGGCTGCATAACATCGGTAAATTCAGGCAAGCTGACAACAAAAAGTCGATCTTCTTCTGACCACTGGATGATGAGACTGTAATGGCTATTCATTCTTCTATCTCCTTCAGCTTCTGTAAATCGGATATTACTCTTTTTTCATGATAATTTGGTGCATCATCGCCATCATTACCTGACAGTGTAATTTTTTCAGGTAATAAAGGGTGTTCCCATACAGTGTGACTGCCCTTTCCCTGTCGGTAAGTAAACCCTGCTTTTAGTAATAGGCTTTTTAATTCTCGAATCTTTTTAGGCATGAGTGATGCCAGCTAATCAGGTTTAGGATATTGTAGCCGATCGCCCAAACTCCAAAAACCGAGTTGATTTGAGAAACCGGGTTTTTACCAAATCTGCGGGCTACAACAAAGTATTTTCGTAAAAAACCCGGTTTCTGGGCCCCAAATTCCCCATCCTGACTCTCGCATCCCCACACAGATGTACAATGGTGAGATCGCATTCCCCAATTCCCAACCGTGATAGAGCGCTACACCTTGCCCGAAATGGGCAACATCTGGACTGAAACCGCCAAACTCAAAAGCTGGCTGCAAGTAGAAATCGCTGTCTGCGAAGCTCAAGCCGAACTCGGCTACATCCCCGCCGCCGCAGTCGAAGAAATCAAAGCTAAGGCTAATTTTGACCCCAAACGAGTCCTCGAAATTGAAGCCGAAGTCCGCCACGACATGATCGCTTTCTTGACAAATGTCAACGAATATGTAGGCGATGCCGGCCGCTACATTCACCTCGGTTTAACCAGTTCCGATGTGCTCGATACTGCTTTGGCGCTGCAATTAGTCGCTAGTGTCGATATTTTGTTACAACGTGTCGAAGATTTGAGCCAAGCTATTCGCTATCAGGCCCAACAACACCGCAATACTGTGATGGTTGGCAGATCGCACGGAATTCACGCCGAACCCATCACCTTTGGCTTTAAACTAGCAGGATGGCTGGCGGAAGTGTTTCGCAGCCGTGAAAGATTAGTCAATTTGCGATCGTCCATTGCTGTCGGCAAAATCTCCGGCGCAGTCGGCACCTATGCTAATATCGATCCGCGAATAGAAGCGATCGCCTGTCAAAACCTGGGACTCGAACCCGATTGTGCATCGACTCAAGTCATTTCGCGCGATCGACACGCCGAATACGTCCAAACCTTAGCACTGTTAGCAGCATCGATCGAGCGTTTCGCAGTAGAAATCCGCAACCTCCAACGCACCGACGTGCTCGAAGTCGAAGAATTCTTTTCCAAAGGGCAAAAAGGCTCATCCGCCATGCCCCACAAACGCAACCCAATTCGCTCCGAAAGACTCACGGGGATGGCAAGAATTGTCCGCGCCAACGCCGTCGCAGCCTTAGAAAACGTAGCGCTTTGGCACGAAAGAGACATCTCTCACAGTTCCGTAGAACGGATGATTTTGCCCGACAGTTCTACAGTAACTCACTTCATGTTAGTAGAAGCCACAGACTTAGTAAAACACCTGCTAGTCTATCCCGAAAACATGAAGCGCAACATGAACCTTTACGGCGGGGTAATCTTCAGCCAGCGGGTGATGTTAGCCTTAGTAGAAAAAGGCACGAGTCGCGAAAACGCCTACACAATTGTCCAATCTTGCGCTCACGAAGCTTGGAACAAGCCAGGGGGCGATTTCTACAATTTGATTGCCAAAGACGATCGCGTCACAGCTAAAATGACCAGCAAAGAAATTGATGATTGCTTCGATCCGCAGTATCAATTGAGGCACTTAGATTTAGTGTATCAGCGCTTGGGAATTTAAAAACTGGATTTTTGGCAAACATATCACACGATAATCGATTTGTATGGTGCGTCAGACGAATTTATAGAGCAATTATCGAGGGTTTAGTATTCTGACGCACCTTACTAAGAGTGCCAGTTGCGTAAAATCGTTTACAATTGTTTCGGAATAATTAAACCGCAGAGGGCGCAGAGGGCGCAGAGTCAGAGAATAGAGAGATGAATAATTCCGATACCAACGGATTTGATATGACTTCTTCCTTCGTGTTCTTCGCGTCTTCGCGGTTCAATCATACTAATTATTCGTACCAGAAACGAGTAAGACTGAAGCAACTGGAGAGGGTAAGTTTGCCCACCAAATTTCTCCGCGATACATTACCAATCCTCATGGGGTAAGGACATAAATTGCATCTTTGCCAAGACAGGATCTAGTTCAGAAGACTCTTCAGAATAAACTTGATTTAGTTTGCTCAAAATTCGAGATCGGTTGTATCGCCGCAGATACGCTTGCAATGCCTTTGTATAAAGCTCGCTGCGCGATAATCCTAACCGATCGGCCAAAGCCTCGGCTTCTTCAAAAACTAAATCTGGAAGTGAAATTGCAGTTTTCATAGTTTTCCCTGCAGTCACGGTGACATCATAATATTGATTGTACCACAGAAAAACGACCTCAATCTACTCTTTAAGACTTGCCATCAGAACAACTATGAAATTTAATCCTTTTGGAAAATACCCGATCGCATTTATGTTAGTGTTGCTATGTGCGATTCCCTACGGGATAGCTTCGCTTCACGGCCTGCACCATCCCGCATTTGTCCGCGCCCAGGAGCCGCCAGAAGTGCAATCTCCCCAATCAGAAGCAACCCCAGTAGCACCTGAAAGCATTTTCATGAGTCAACTTCCCAGTTGGGCGCGCCTTGTTGATATCCGCAAAGTAAATCCCAACATTCGCCTCGATATCCGCTACGCCACTACTAACAATTTTTTGAAACGAAAACTTTATCCCATCCCGAAATGCGCCTTGAGAAGTTCTGTAGCTCAAAAATTAGCGCTAGTTCAAACAGATTTAGAAAAAATCGGATTGGGTTTGAAAGTTTACGATTGCTACAGGCCTTTTTCTGTGACTGAGCAAATGTGGAAAGTTATGCCCGATCCGCGCTATGTTGCTAATCCTGCTAGAGGCTCGCGGCACAATCGCGGTGCTGCTGTGGATTTAACTTTGGTCGATCGCACCGGCAAAGAATTAGAAATGCCCACACCTTACGATGATTTTACCGAAAAAGCTCACGGAGATTATCAAGGCGGCAGCGCCCAATCTCGGAAAAATCGTCAAGTGCTTAAGGATGCGATGAAAAAACACGGATTTATTGGTATTACAACAGAATGGTGGCACTTTGATTCGGAAGATTGGCAGAAATTTGCAATTCTTGATATCTCGCTTGGAACAATTCCCTAATTAGCTAAACATCAAGACCAAAGAAACCGGGTTTTTTAGTGAATCTGTGGTTGCGAAAATACTTCGCAAAAAACCCGGTTTCTCGCCAGATCGAGACCAAAGAAACCGGGTTTTTTAGTGAATCTGTAGTTGCGAAAATACTTCGCAAAAAACCCGGTTTCTCGCCACGACCAAAGAAACCGGGTTTTTTAGTGAATCTGTAGTTGCG